>JBCNOR010000274.1:0-6792 GCA_039593785.1 Niabella sp.
GATGTCAAAATTCACGTAATAAAGTTAACCAGAAAAAACACGAACCACATAGGTTGAAAATAAAAAATAATTCTATACCTTAGTGTAGAATTTCTATACGATTATTCGTTTAACCTATGCTAAAAACACAATTATGTTAACACCATTACAACAACAGGCTGTGGTACCGCCACCCCTGTGCCCTGTTTTTGATGAAGCCCGCTGGCTTCGCGTACTTTTTACCATCAGCGATACCGAGCAATGGCTGCAGGAGCAGCAGGTACAGCATCTCTACCAACTGCCGCTTAAACATCATAAAAAGCTGCTGCGTAAAAGCTGGTACCTGGGCGCCTCCACCCTGGCCCATATTGTAGAAAGGCATTACTACAAAATCTCCCGGCATCCGGCCACGGGTAAGTTCACCATCGATATCCCGTATATCATTGCCTATATCCGCGATGCGTTTCAGCAACAACCGGAGCCCATTCCGCAAAGCAGCAACCTGCAACGGGTATGGGATGCCGGTGAGCCTATCGGTTATGATGATAAGGGCAATACCGTATCGGTACTTACCGTAGTATCAGATGCCGCAGGCCGCATCATTACGGCCTTTCCGGGCTATATCAATCATCCTTTAATCTAAAGCTACTACCTATGAAAAAGCAGGATCATATCTTATCGGGTTATTGGTTAAACCGCATTGCTACTCAATATAATAGCGATCCGTTTAAAGCCAACCCGGTTAAAGTATTAAAAGCTTTCTTTGATTATGCCGGCAGGGTCGAACAAATAAAGGCATTCGATGATTTTTGTCGCGCTGCTTTAAAAGACAGCTATAGCTGGCAGCATGGCAGCCCGGCCAATGCCTTGCATTATGGCGAGCAGCTGGAGCTGTTGATAGAAGCCTGTTACCTGTTGCATCAACAGGCGGGTCAGTATGCATCAAAATCTTATAACCCGGTTGCAGTGCCGGTAACCGAATTCCCCATGTTGCTCACTTCAAAAGAGTTTAGCAACCCCATGGCTTTCCTGGCTGATTTTTTTGAGAAGCGGTCTTTACGGCGCTGGAAACACTGGCTGCAGCTGTTTACTACAGCCACCTTATCAAACGGATCGGTAGCAGAAGAGATGGAAGCCACGCATATTTTTATATTTATCCAATACCTAAAAAAGCTGGTGTATGCGGCATCGCGGCTGTTGGCGCTGCAGGAAGAGTAGTAGCTTATGTATTGCCGGATCGATTACCGAAGGGCGGCCTGTGCCGGGAGTTGCATCAACCCCAGGTAAACAGGTCGCTCAAGGTAACTTCCGCCTGTACACGCCCCGTAAAATAATCGTTTTTCTTTACGCCGAAAGTAGTGATCAGCGTAGGGAAAATGGTTTTACGGGTTTGTGCCTGCCCGGTAAATACCGCTACTTTTTGCCGCACTTGTGGAGGGTTTTACATCTTTATAATTGTCCATAAAGGCATAAAAAACTTAGTTGTGGACAGATATAAAAACTTATAATTGTCCATAATTCCCTTTTTGCAATGGCATTTCCTGGTGTTTTTGAGCGTATCGCTATTGCTGTAATCATTTGAATTGCAGTATATTTATTGCTTTCACCACCCTCTTGTTTATGAAAATAATAAATATACGATTGATAAAACCAGCCCTGCTACTAGCTTTTACCGTTTGCTACTGTATGGTGCTGGCTCAAAAAAGGCCGGCTGTGCTTCGTCATGATATTCCGCTGGATTCAATTCGCTTAAGCGATCCGTTTATACTGGCCGATAAAAAAACGGCCACTTATTATATGACCGGTACCGGCGGTGGGTTATGGAAAAGCAAAGACCTGAAAACCTGGACGGGACCGTACCGCGTAGTGCAGGTTGATACCAATTCCTGGATGGGCCCCAGGCCGATGATATGGGCTGCCGAACTGCATGAGTATAAAGGGCGGTATTATAATTTCGCCACGTTTACCAACCAGGCGGTAATGATTGATACGGTAAAGGGCAACCCCATTGAACGCAGGGCCAGCCATGTGCTGGTAAGCGACAAGCCTGACGGTCCGTATGTGCCGATGAAAGATAGAACTTACCTGCCGGCTAATATGCCCACATTAGATGGAACGTTTTGGGTAGATAAGGATCAGAAGCCTTATATGGTGTATTGTTACGAATGGCTGCAAAACTGGGACGGTACTATTGAAAAGATAGAACTGAAACCCGATTTAAGCGGCAGCATCGGCAAGGGCCATTTGTTGTTTAAAGCCAGTGCATCGCCCTGGAGTAAGGAACGCGATGAAAAGGGCAATATTATTTTTAATAAAGTAACTGACGGTCCTTTTTTATTTAATACACAAACAGGCCGCCTGGGCATGTTATGGACCAGCTGGATCTTTAATGTATATACGCAGGGTGTAGCTTATTCTGAAAGTGGCACGCTCGACGGTCCCTGGGTGCACGAAAAAGACCCCATCACACCACCCAACTTCGGGCACGGTATGTTGTTCAAAACCTTCGAAGGCAAACTGCTAATGTCTGTGCACAGCCACCGGGAAGATAAGCCCGGTCAAATTATTCGCATTCCCCATCTTTTTGAGGTAGACGATTCAGGCGACCGCCTGGTAGTAGGTAAAGAGTATCTCCCCGGCCGCTAACGGGCCGGTTGGTTTAAATCTGGTTAAAAGAGGTTAATTCTTATACAGCATAGTTTACTGCATCAGGCTACTTTAGTAGCGAATAAAGAAATGGTTGAGGTGAATGTTGAGTGGAATCGTGTCCACTGTCAATCTATGGTTGGCTCAATAAGCTGGCAATAACTTTGAACGAAGTTATCGCTAAGCCAGGACCGGCCTTGAAAAAATTGCGTTAAGAAAATAATTGAAGGAAGCCGTTAAAAAGCCGCTGTTGTTTGAGCGCAGTTGGGTCTAACACATTAATGAAGCTATGGAGCGAGTTCAGCGGGTTTAGGCTTACAAAATTATTTTTAGCAAATTTTTTCACAGCCTTGATTTTTGGCTCCACCTTTTTATCAAGAAAAAGGTGGAAAAAGAACCTGGCATGGCCACTTCATATAGTTCCGTCTATTAAATACCTTATATGCGAACAGCTCTTCTTGTTATATCTCTTTTATGTGTAAGTGTATTATCCTTAGCCCAAACCCCCTGGGAGCGGCTGTCCAAAGCCCCGTCCACACTGCACTTGGAGCAAGGCATAGATACCTACCGCACACCGGAGTTTATTATAAACCTGGTACGCTCCTCGCAAACCGTAGCAGCCCTGCATCCCGCCAGCGATCGGGCTTTCGACTTTACCCCCGGCGATAGCCTGAAAGTGCGCAGTAGTAATGGCCTGTACCACCTGGGCGATCTTAATATCCGTTTAAAGCAGCCGGGCGATACGGCCTGGAAAAGCTTTTCAACCGCAGCCGCGCGTAAACCCATAAAAGCGATTAAGGCGGGCGGCGCTGTATTGGCCGCCGCTGATCTTACCGAAACCTTTGCCAGCGGCCTGCCTTTGCAGGTGCAACGTTTTTGGGAGGTGAAAAACAACCAGCTGGTACTAAGATTTGTGCTGCATAATCCGACAAAGCAGGCGATTGAAATAGGTGCATTGGGTATGCCGATGATCTTTAATAACCTGATTGAAAGAAGAACCCTGGAGCAGGCACATGTGCAGAATGTTTTTTATGATCCTTATATAGGCGGACAAGCAGGCTATCTGCAGGTAACCCGGCTAAATGGTCATGCGCCATCGCTGTTGGTATTGCCACAAGCCAATACTTCTTTTGAGGCTTATAACCCATTGCTGGATGATCCCACGCCACGCGGTATCGTGTTTGAAGGCTTTTATGAGTGGATGGCTTTAAGTAAAGCTTATGCTGAAAAAGAATGGAAGCAGGCCGATCCATGGAACAGGCCTACATCAATCCTGCTGAAGCCGGGCGAAACAAGGAGCTACGGCGTGCAACTGGTATTATCCGGCACCCCACGCGATATTGAAACCACGTTGAGAAAAAACAACCGGCCTGTCGCTGTGGGCATACCGGGCTATGTACTACCCTCCGATGTAAAAGGCAAACTCTTCCTGGAATATAAGAGCCCGGTACAACAAATAGACATAGAACCAAAGGGTGCGTTAACCATTGAAAAAACTACGGCTGCCGATAAGTCCTTACAGGCATACGCTGTAAATGGTAAATTATTTGGTCGCTCGCGGCTTACCATTACCTACCAGGATGGCATGCAGCAAGTGATCCATTACAAAGTGATCAACCCTGAGCGTAAAACTATTGAAGCATTTGGTGATTTTTTAACTACTAAGCAATGGTATGATAACAGTAACGATCCCTTTCATCGCGCGCCAGGCATTATTACTTACGATTATGAGAAGCAACAACAGGTAGACCAGGACAACCGGGCATGGATAGCAGGCCTAAGCGATGAAGGCGGCGCCGGCGGCTGGTTAGGAGCCATGATGAAACAACTGGTGCTCCCCAACAAAAACGAGATAGCAAAACTGGAGCGTTTTGTAGACGAAACCCTGCTGGGCCGCATACAGGTAAAAGAGGGGCCTCAGCAATACGGTGTACGAAAAAGCCTTTTTTATTACGAACCGGATTCGATGCCTAAGGGCACCTACAGTAGTGCTATTAATTTTAAAACCTGGTCTGCATGGCCTTTAAAAGAAGCTAATAATTTAGGTCGTGCCTACAACTACCCGCATGTAGCTGCGGCTTATTGGGTGCTGTATCGCATGGCCCGGAACCATAAGGAATTAGTGACGAATCACAATTCGGACTGGTACCTGGAGCATGCCTACCATACCATTACCGGCATGATGGAGCAGGCACCTTACTACACCCAGTTCGGTTTAATGGAAGGCTCCGTTTTTTATTTTATATTGAAAGATCTGAAAGCAGAAGGCAAAACGGCTTTGGCCGACAAGCTGGAAGCATTGATGAAGAAGCGGGCCATACAATGGAATAAGCTGGAGTTCCCCTTTGGTAGTGAAATGCCCTGGGATTCTACCGGCCAGGAAGAGGTATACATTTGGTGCCTCTTCTTCGGTTATGAAGATAAAGCTGCCGTTACCCTGAATGCTATATTGGGTTATATGCCTACGCTACCATCGTGGGCTTATAACGGTAATGCGCGCCGCTACTGGGATTTTTTGTATGGTGGAAAAACACAGCGCATCGAACGGATGATCCATCATTATGGATCGGAGCTGAATGCGATACCGGTGCTTACCGAATACCGAAGAAAGCCTGATGACCTGTATTTGCTGCGTGTAGGTTATGGCGGTGTATTGGGTGGCATCTCTAATATAACAGAAGATGGTTTTGCGCCCTGTGCCTTTCATGCTTTCCCGGCTACTTTAAAAAATGATGGCATTAATGGGGATTATGGCTCGGGGTTTTATGGCTATGCGATTAATACAGCCACTTATATCACCAATGATAAAAAGCTGGGCTGGCTGGCATTTGGCGGTAATGTAAGCGAGGCGGCTGACTGGATAACGGTTGATATCACTACTGCCGCACAAAGAAATATTTTTATAGCTCCGGTTAGCCTGTGGATCAGCTTTGATGCCGGGCAGGTAAAAACCATAGCGTATAACAAACGCACTAAAGAAATAAAGCTGACGCTTGCCCCGGCTGATGCTTATGCGCCCACTGCCTATTTCAGGTTAGAGTCAACAACAGCATCCGGCATAGCCTATAAACTTGAAGCGAATCATTCATTAGAGCAGGGACGCTTTGCACTGCCATTGGCTGATGCAATAACTACAGTAGTGCTGAGGGCTAAGTAATTGGGGCTTGATCCACAATCTACTGTTATAACGGAATGTTATTTTACCGCCAAGACACAAAGGCGCGAGGAAAATCTTATATCACAATTCCTTAATCCTTCTTAATTCCTGGCGTCTTCGCGCCATCGCGCCTGCCCGATTCAGGCGGGGTTAAGCGTAATTAATTACCAACAAATCAATCCTAAAAGGAACGTAGGAATTCGTGGCATTTTATATCATCTACTTTTATTTGCGGATGGTCCTTACGCCAAATACACGCCCGGCGGTTCTGCCATTGGTAGATTGTACTTTTACCCTAATGGTGCGTTTATCTTTGATCAGCCCGGCCGGGATCATATATTCCTCATCAAAGAACTTACCCGGCTTTCCGCCTTTCAGTTCAACTGAAGCTACTTTTACCTCATCTACTAATATATCGAAGCTGCGGCCTTTATCGTCGCCGATATAGCTGAACAACAAGGCTGTTGGCTTTCCGGGCTCTACCTTCATATCGAACGAAAAGAATCCATCTTTTCTTACTTCCCGGCCGCTGCGACCATAAGCCGCATCTACATAAGATTGTTCGCTGGCTTTTAAGTCATGGTCGCGCTCGGGCTGCATTTCACCGATACGGAAGTTATCGATGGTTTGTGCTTCTACCAGTTGCTGGCGTTTTTTCTCCGCTTCATATTCAGCCTGTTTGGCCAGCCAATCAGCATTGGTAAAATAATCCCAGTAAACACTGTAATGATTATCGATGTTTTTATAAAAAGGAGTGAGCGTTACATCAAAGGGCTTGCCCGTATTTTTGGTTTGAAAAGTTAAAGGCGCTGCAGGGTCTTTAATGATCCAGTCGCTGATGTTTCGGTTATCTGTTAACAATACAGGAATTCCATAAACCGGGTCGGGTGTTTTATTACCCAGGTTACCCGCCAATACTAACGGTCCATACATAAGCGCTACGCGATTGGCATTGTCGGGCATGGCTTCTGCATATAGGTTCATTTCAAAAGATAGTTCCACCTTATCAT
>JBCNOR010000275.1:0-6792 GCA_039593785.1 Niabella sp.
GCATCAAGCCAGTTCGATCCGATGAACGTGGTCCTGTCGGCATTCATCACGTCGAACACCAATATCTGTAGCAATCAACCTGTAACTGTTAAAGATTTGGTTTTACAATACCTGAAAGATACTAAACAAAGTATTCGCTTGAATCTGGGCTATTATCCTTATCCCGATTTTGAGCCAATGCGTTTTTGGGGCTGCAATAAGAAATTATTACAGATATTAGCGGCTGATAAACCTGAATAAAATTATTCTTGAACAACCGGTTTTCCATTATATTACCAGTGCGCAATGGCGGTGAGTATCTGAAAGAATGTGTGAATAGCATTCTTTCGCAAACCTATCTGCAATTCAATTTGTTTGTGCTGAACAATAATAGTAATGACGGGACACGGGAGTGGCTTGAGTCGTTAAACAACAACAGGATTATTATCAAAAATTCTGACACGGACTTGTCAATGCCCGATAACTGGGCGAGAGCACTAGATTTGCCTTTGAATGAATATATCACCTTTATAGGACACGATGACAGGCTACACGAAGATTATTTTCAAATAATGAATGATTTAATCGGCCAGCATCCTCACGCTTCCGTTTATCAAACCCATTTCAACTATATTGACAGCCAGGGGAAACAGGTACGTTCGTGTCAACCCATGCCCGAAAAAATACCGGTGGAAGATTTTTTGAGACTGCAATTCACTCAAAAAATGGATAGTATGGGTACCGGCTATCTATTCCGCTCAAATGATTATAAAAAGCTGGGAGGATTTCCTGCAGCTTACCCTAACCTTCTTTTTGGAGACTATGAGCTTTTTGTAAAGTTAACGGCGCTTTCTTATATGGCAGTTTCATCTCATAAGGGTTTTGATTACCGTCTACATGTAAGTCTTTCAATTTCTACCCATATCGATAAATATCGTATCGCCTTTGGCATGTATCTGCATTTCTTAAATGAGTTCCAGAAAGGAAGAAAAGGCGTTCATCAAACCATAAAAGAATATGGCAGGGTTTACCTCAACTATTATTGCCAAAGCTTAAGCCACCGGCTTTTAAAGATCAATGCAGCTAATAGAGTTTCGGTTAGCTCTTTTATAAAAGAGTGTAAAACCAATGCAATACTACTTGGAATAAAGAACTTTAAACCCGAACACATTTTTAAAATACGAATTGCTGCTATATTGGATAGCACTGCCATTACAAGAAGTCTGTTTCAGATAGTAAGGAAATGGCTCAGGTAATATGTTTATAAATCTTGCTCAATGACAATAGCCTTTAATTGCTGGGTTTTACGTAACAAAAATGTAGATGGAATAGGTAATGTGGTTATTGAAACATTACAGTTGATGATTAAGCATCATCCTGAAACTCATTTTATGCTTCTTTGTGATAAAAACTTCAACGGAACCTATTTCAACTTCCCCAATGCTACTATTTATCGTATTTTCCCACCTTACCGCCATCCGGTTTTATACTACGTTTATTTGGAGTTTATATTACCTGGTTTCCTTAAAAAACATCAACCAGATCTTTTTGTTGGCATGGACGGCATGATCAGCCTTCGTTCAAAAACAAAACAGATTGCTGTTATACACGACCTGAATTTCGAACATTTCCCCGAAAATCTTCCATTTCGAAACAGAGTTTACTATAAATATTTTTTTAAAAGATTCGCGAAGAAGGCTGACCGTATTGTAACTGTATCCAATTACACCAAGCAAGATGTAATAAAATCCTATCACGTACCTGCCGAAAAAATCGAAGTAATGCCTTTGGGAGCAAAACCTATCTTTCAACCAATTGCAGCGGCTGATATTTTATCAACAAGAGAGCGTTACACTAACGGCTGCCCGTATTTCTTTTTTGTAGGATCTATGCATGCACGTAAAAATATACAAAGGTTGATGCAGGCCTTTGAACGCTTTAAATCCGGTACGCCGAACAACTTCAAACTGGTGCTTGCCGGAAATATTCTTTGGGAGGCTAAAGAAATGAAATCGGTATACGAGTCACTGAAATATAAACGTGATATTATATTTCCCGGCAGGATTACCGACCAAGAACTTAAATACCTTTTAGGAGCAGCCCACTGCCTGGTGTTTGTTCCACTTTTTGAAGGATTTGGATTACCCATTGTCGAAGCCTTCCAGGCTGGCGTTCCGGTTATTTGCAGCAATACTTCTTCTATGCCCGAAGTGGCCGCTGATGCCGCGTTGCTTGTAGATCCGTTTGATGTAAACGATATTGCTAAAGCAATGACTGAGCTTTACCAAAATAACGACCTGGTCGCGGCATTGGTAAAAAAAGGCAATTATAGAAAAGAACTTTTTAACTGGGGATTTACTGCACGTATATTATTTGCATCTATAAACAATTTGATTTGCGGTGTTTGAATAACTTAATAACTTTCAGCGACCCTGCTTTGATAAGCCATCGACGGTAATTATACGCGTCAGAGCGAAAAGTAAATATTTAAAAATGGTAAAAAAATTATCCTCCGATTCAGATTGGGAAAAACTTGGACAAACCGACCCTTATTTTGGTGTATGTACAGATGAGGCATTTAAGACAAGTAATTTAACAGAAGAAGCATTGCAGGCTTTTTTTAAAAGTGGACAAGAACATATAAGCTACGTATTGGATAAATTAAGGTGGCTATCGGGAAAACAAATTCAAAAGCTTGATTCTGTTCTTGACTTTGGTTGTGGAACCGGAAGGCTATTAATACCACTTTCCGCAGTTGCAGAGCAAGCTGTTGGTGTAGATGTTTCAGGTTCCGTGCTCAAAGAAGCGCAACGCAATATAAATAAGCTCAGCATCAGCAATATTAAACTAGTCCAGTCTAACTCCCTGGACGCGATTAACGGAAAAGCATTTGATCTGGTTCACACTTATATTGTTTTACAACACATACCTGTTAAGGCTGGTTATAGAATCATCGATGCACTACTAAAAGCTATTAGGCCTGGAGGATTAGGCATGATCCATATAACTTACAGAAACGAGAATAAATGGCTTAAGAATATCGGAATTAAGTTAAAATCCAACTATAAGTTTATTGCTCAACTGTCGAACGTATTAAAAGGCCGGTCAATGAGAAAACCATTTATGCAGATGAACAACTATGATTTGAGAAAAGTGCTTACAATGATGGAAAAGATGAGAATCAAAAATTTTTATTGTGAATTTACTAATCATGGCGGATGTTACGGTGTTTGTCTTTATATGGAAAAGGAAATAACCACTAACCGACCTAAAGATAATAACATTTAGTTAACAAAAAAATTCCTCGAACATTGCATAACTTAAACTAACTTGGTCCAAGTATTGTCTAACTTAAAAATTGAAAAACATAACCAAGCTCTGAACTGCTTTTTATCTAGCCATTTATTAACACTAAATCTATAAAAAATGAAAAAAACACTATTTTCAATTGCTTATCTATGCATCAGCTTGATTTCGTTTTCTCAAATCACCGTCCCATCAAATGGTCATGTATATACAAGTGGTGCGGTGCCAGGTGTATCTGCTACGAATTATGGGAATTACTCATTAGTACATAGAGGTAGCATGTTACTTGTTAGCACTCCTCTTAATCCTTATTCGCAGTTTTTACAGTTTGACGTATTTAACGGGCGGATTGCCACTACCGGAAACTGGCTAGTGCTTTACAATACCCAAACCAGCACCTTTAATGACCTGGCTGTGGGGACCGTTTACAATTACTCTGATGCACGCGCTAAGAGTAACGTTAAAAGTATCAATTACGGTCTTTCTACTTTGAGCAAATTAAGACCTGTGAGCTATACCTTAACCAACAACCCTTCTGGTCAAAATGATCACCAGGAATTAGGCCTAATTGCCCAGGAGTTGGAGCAAGTTATGCCAGAACTGGTAAGAACTGATAAAGATGGGAAAAAGCTTGTTAACTACACCGGCCTGCTACCAGTGCTTATAAAATCCATACAGGAGCTACAAAAAGAAGTAGCTGCGTTAAAAGCAGCTAAATAAACCTTTTTTATTGCACAACGGCAATATTCTGTTCAGGCTAAACTAAGCTGCTGAACATGACTGCCATATAAATATTTATAAGTATGAAAACAAACCACAAAAGCATGCGTCTGCTTTTGCTACCAGCCATGATAATAATCATTATTGGCTGCGCGAAAACAAAAGATCTTACGAGCGACGCAGAGCAACGAACAGCTTCAAGATCAGCTTCTTCGTTCAACGATTATTACTGGTACAAAGGAGAAAAGATACCGCTTACTATTGACAAGAATCTATTCTACATTTCCTCGTCTGATAGCTCCAGGCTGTCATTATTACAGTTAGGTTCAGAAATAAAAGTAGTTTCCACTAAGAAAACATGGACTTCCGATAAGAAAAATAAGAAGTACTGGAAAATTGTACAATTGGCTGATTCTAAAACAAACAGCAGCGTTGACCTCAACGATATTTATACAAAAATATCACCATATGATATAAAGATTGCTCCCGTTGTCAATAACAATGAAAGAGCAGTAGCCACCTCTGATGTTTTTTATGTACAATTGAAAGAGAACGATGATATCGCAGATCTGGAAAAAATAGCAAAAGAAACGGGCTGTGCTAATGTGAAGCAAGTTCCCTACATGCCAACCTGGTATCAATTAGAAGCCCCTGCGAAAAGCAATGGTTTACGTATGGCAAATTTTTTCTACGAAACTAAAAAATTCAAAGAAGTTGACCCCGGATTTATTTTTGAATTTAGGTCAAATACTACTTCATCGGCTACTTGTATACCTGAACCTTTATTTTCAAATCAATGGGGTCTTCAAAACAGCAACGGTATAGACATAAAAGCCTGCAGCGCCTGGGGTGTCACTTTAGGTGATCCAGGAGTGGTCGTAGCAGTGGTAGATGAAGGTATAGATCAAGCGCATCAGGAGTTTGCAACAAATTATAGTTCATTATCTCTTGATATAATGACTAATACAGCACCTTCTGCTCTCTATGGATCTCATGGTACACATGTTGGTGGAATAATAGGTGCTAATCAAAATAATAAACAAGTATCAGGGATAGCTCCGTCGGCAAGCTTATTATCTATAAGCCATGATTTAGTGGTAACATCTACTATTTCTGCAGAGTTAGCGTCAGCCATAAGCTATGCCTGGCAAAATGGGGCTGATATCATTAATAATTCATGGGGTGATCAGGCAGGTTTCTTTTATGGCCAATTATATAGTGCGGTTTTAGATAATGCAATTACAAACGCACTTACACTAGGCAGAGGCGGATTAGGAACCATTGTAGTTTTCGCATCGGGAAATTGGAATACAAATATGGATTATCCAGCCAATTCCAATCCTCAGATCCTTGCTGTCGGAGCAATTAATTCCTCTGGAAACCGGGCATCCTTTTCATCTTTTGGAACAGGTTTAGATATTGTAGCTCCGGGCGATAATATCATTTCTACAATACCAGGACAAAACGTGGGTTACATGTCGGGTACCTCTATGGCTGCACCTTACGCTGCCGGCGTTGCAGCCCTAATTTTATCAGTCAACCCTAGTTTAACACAGCAACAAGTAACTGATATTATTGAGCAAACAGCACAAAAAGTAGGTAGTTATCCCTATATCACAACAGCCGGTAGACCCAATGGCACTTGGCATAATGAAATGGGTTATGGCTTGCTTAATGCTTTTGCAGCGGTTAGTGCAGCATCTGGTTGCAGCACCGTTTATTACAACGGGCAAACTGTAAATACCAATACCGCCATTGCAGGCTGTAGAATTGAATCGCAAAATGTAACCGTAAACAGCGGGGCCAAGCTTACCTTTACGGGTATTGAGTATATACTGATCAACTCCAACTTTGAGGTAAAAAGCGGAGCAGAGTTTGAGGCGGGCTTTTAAGAACAACCATTGAAAAAAGTCGACAAAGCAAAAGGCCGCATTTATTAATTGAGTGCGGCCTTTTGCTTTCTATTATAGTAAATGTTTTCGTCAAGAGAGAGAGCAGTTATTATGATCTTTCTACTATCTCAACCGCCCTCCTTGCTATTGCCTCCCAGCTAAAATGATCATAAAACGATATGGGTATACTTTTATGAGGCTTTAAAAGTTGCTCCTGAATTGCATTAGAAAAACCTTTATAATCATCATCCGTAACCACCAAAAGGCAATCATTGGTAACACTGGCGGGGACACCATAAGCGCCCGCTTTAAAAGAAACTGCAGGCGTGTCGGCACCCAAAGCTTCCACCAGCTTTGTCTTAATACCGCCGCCATCTGTAATTGGGTTTATGAAAAGATCTGCTGCTTTAAAGTAAATGCCGATATCTTCAACAAAGCCTTTATAAATAATATGTTGTTCCTCGTAGTCTTTAAGATGGTTATATTCCGTTGGCAATCTTAATCCGCAAATAATAATTTTATAAGAGAAACCCGCCTCTTGCTGAAGCAGCGGATTAATTTTTTTTAGGATCTTGTCTAGCCCATCCCGGTTCGGTGCATAATCAAGGGTACCATTAAAAAGAATAAGTTTAGTATCTACCCCCAGTCCCAGTTCATCACAGATCTGATTTTTGCTTTGTTGCTTTTCTTCAGCAGAAGGAGCTGCCGCATTTTCTATTCCATAAGTGATAACCGCACATTTACTAGCATCAAGATGATAGTTTCTTATCGCATAATCTCTATCCTCTTCAGTTATAAAAAAATTAAAATCGGCCTGCCGGTGCGCAAACTTTTCATATTGATGAAGAATAGGCCACCACCATTTTTTTACGCTTTTAAACCTGGCTGCTTCAAT
>JBCNOR010000276.1:0-6779 GCA_039593785.1 Niabella sp.
CGGGCATCGCATCCATCATTTTACTGATAAATTGCTTGGCGCGCTCGAGCCTGTTGGGCTCAATATCTTCCGCAAGCATGCTTCGGCTTACATCCAGGGCAAAAACTACATCAATGCCTTTTCGGGTAATACCATCGTTACCCCCTGGTTTGCGCAGGTTCATTACCGCCAGCACTCCCATGGCAAAAGCGATACAAACCAATATGAATTTTAATGTAAAACGTTTCGGGCTGTACCGGTGTATTAGCGACTTTACCAGCGATGGATTACCTATATTTTTTACAATACGTCTTTTCCATTTTTTTACACCCCAGAAAAGAAGCATAAAAATGAGTAAGACTACAAACAGCCAAACGAAAATGGTATATTGAAATTGAAAGCCCAATATATTATGAGTTTATTCCAATGGTTCAACTTTCCTGCCAATAATACAGGGTCCTACAAAATTAAGAAACAGGCTTCTACATAGCTCCTTCGAAAAAGCCGTATTCTTTTAAAATATCCTTAAGAATTTTAAGCCTTACATCCTTCATATTATAATTCGGATCGGGCGATTCCACATTAAGCACAAAAAAGTAGGGGTGCTTATTTTCCTCAATCCAGCCTACAATCCAGCCCAGGGCGTGCCCTTTGTCAGTAGTGCCCCAACCCGTTTTATAGCCCAGCCTGTAATTAGAATTGTCTTCAAATAACATTGCATGCTTTACTTTTTGCTGGTATACCTTGAAAAAGGGCAGCTCATCAAAATACAGTTTTTTTACGATTCCCAAATTTTGATCGGGTGTTATTTTAACGGTATTGTCAAGCCAAAAGCTATCTATTTTTGAGATTTTATAAGTTTTCTTGTCCTTACCGGCACCATATTTCAACGAGTCCAGCCAGAATTGCATGGTATCCCTTCCAATCCGGCGGGCTACCTCCTGGTAATAAGGCACTGCCGAAACTCTAAACGCCTGGTACATATTCAGGTCCTTATTCCAATCGGGTATGTTACGGGTAATGCCATCCCAGGGAATTATCATACTATCGCTGGAGATCTTACCCGTTTGCAGGCCTATTAAAGAATTGATGATCTTAAAAGTAGAAGCAGGTAAATAAGTGCTGTCGCGGTAGCGTTTCAGGTTGTAAACCGTAAATAGCCCCGTACCATTATTATATAGCGCAAAACAGCCATTAAGCTGATGCGCATCAAAATACTTCTTAGGGGTATTGTCTTCCTTCACATTATTCTGGGTGCATGAAGCCTGCATCATTACCAGTGCTAACCCTATGAGTAAGAATGAGAAGTGATTTCTCTTTAGACTACCTGTTTTATCCGGACCGTTGTTATTTTTCTGACTGTTCATAATTGCTGCAAAAATAGGTTTAGCAACGGTTTGGCTTATGATTTTAGTATTTTTTTAATTGGCAGATGGCATAAGTATTGTTATATTAATATGTATAAGTGTTTATGCAGGAATTAATAACCACATATAATCCATTAAATGATTACCGGTTGATCATTGATCCTACATTGGCTGTTAAGAAGAAAATTGCGGAGGCAAAGACTCTGTTTGATGAACAGTATAAGGGAATGGTGATTGCAGGTGGACAAGCATTTATTTATCTGGCTGAATTTAGTGATTATGAAGCCAACGAACAGGCCACCATTGATCAGGTGGACCGAATTGCTTTAGGGTCAATGCCCTTTAAATTGCATCTTAAAAACTTCGGCGAATATGAGCAAAGAGAAATTTATATAGCGATCGAAAACCTTGTACCGCTCCGGCTTTTATCTGATCAGATTGCGACTGCTCTTTCCCAGGTCCCACAGGTTCGTATCAATAATATTCTTCGTGTAACTATTGCTAAAGGTCTTCAGGCTTTTCAATTTATCAAAAGCTGGGAGGAATATGAGAAAAAGACCTTTTCGGCTACTTTCATAGCCAACGAAATGTTACTGCTTAAACGTATGGAAGGATTCAGTAGCTGGCAGATATTAAAAAGAATGACATTTCAGAATCTTGTTATGACCTATTAGACTTTTATATAGATCTTCTTTTTATCCAGCCACCAGCAAATTGCCCACATAAAAATAATAACGGTTAATGCATACATCAATGACCCAAATTTAGGATCACCCGGGATATTGATATAAATCTTCTTGTAAAGAAAATTCCAGAAGTTAACGCCCTCATCCGAAGTAAAAAGACCAGCAGTTTTGGGTAAAAAAGCGCTCAGGGAAAAAATAAACAAGGCATTTTTGCCAAATACTTCAAAAAAACGGGTAGGAAAGCCTTTGTAGTTTTTCACTTCGATCAAATAGATCATAGTGCTTAAGGTAATAATTGCCAAGCCAACCGTATAGACGGTATAGGAGCTGGTCCATATCTTTTTATTAATAGGGAAAACCATATCCCAGCAAAACCCGGTAAGCAACAATGCTACTCCTGCAACAAATAACCCGGTTAGCATTTTATAAATAGAGGAAGGCTCTGTTGAACTCGCGGTATTCTTAATATACGACCCCACAAAAAAGCCAAAAATCACTTCGACAATAGCGGGTATGGTGCTTAATAACCCTTCGGGATCAAAGGGTACGCCTTCTCCTTTATACATGTGCGGAATACCAAGAATAGCTTTGTCTATATTGGTGCCAAACCAACCTTCCAGGCTGTAGGGATCTGTTGTATTGCCCAGCAGGCAAATGACCCAGTATGCCAGCAAGAGTACCAGCGAGAAAAACCAGGCAGCTTTGGGTTTCAGATAAAAAACGATAATTGATGCAAAAAGGTAACATACGGCAATACGTTGCAAAACGCCGAAAATGCGCACGCCTTTTTCATTGTTGTGTTGATTTACCCAGCCAATAAATTCCAGGCTGCCCTCGTGCCATCTTATAAATGGGTACCAGTTCAAAAAAAGGCCTATCGCAAAAATGAGGAGCGAGCGTTTCATTACTTTTCGCCAGAATACACCGGGACCTTTTTCTTTTAATCGGGGCAATACAAATGCCATCGCATTGCCAACGGCAAAAAGAAAAAAGGGGAAAACCAGGTCGGTAGGCGTAAGGCCATGCCAGGGTGCATGTTTTAGCGGAGCAAAAATCTGTGACCAGCTGCCAGGGTTATTTACCAGAATCATGAGGCAAACAGTGGCACCTCTGAAAATATCTAAAGAACGGTAGCGTGTCTTCATTATTGAATATGATAAGAGCTATAAATATACTATTTAAGGGGGAGGAAATTGGATAAAACTAACAATGAACAGCGGAGAAACATGAATTTCATGGTAAACGACCATACTGTTATATTTGCACACTATTCGGTTTATATAAAAAAATATTAGAAATCTATGGCTAAAAAGACCATTATTATTACTGGTGGAGCTGGTTTTATTGGCTCACATGTGGTGAGATTATTTGTAAATAAGTACCCTGACTATAATATAGTGAACCTTGATGCCCTTACTTATGCGGGTAACCTTGAAAATCTGAAAGATATTCAGGACGAGCCAAACTATATTTTTGAAAAAGCCAATATTGTAGATGCCGAAGCAGTGAAAGCGGTTTTTCAAAAGCATAATCCGGATGGGGTTATTCACCTTGCTGCTGAAAGTCATGTAGACAGGTCGATCACCTCTCCATTAGATTTTGTATATACAAATGTAATCGGTACTGTAAACCTGCTGAACGTAGCCAAAGAATTGTGGAAGGGTAATTACGAGGGTAAAAGATTTCATCATGTATCAACCGATGAAGTATATGGCGCTTTAGGTGATACCGGCTTTTTCACCGAAGAAACTTCCTATGATCCTCATTCCCCTTATTCTGCATCTAAAGCTTCTTCAGATCATTTTGTATATGCTTATGCTGATACTTATGGTCTGCCTGTGGTTTTAACCAACTGTTCCAATAACTATGGCCCTAATCATTTTCCCGAGAAGTTAATTCCACTAATGATCCACAATATCATCAATAACAAACCGCTTCCGGTTTATGGAGATGGTAAGTATACCCGCGACTGGTTGTATGTAATTGACCATGCAAGAGCAATTGACTTAGTTTTTCATGAAGGGAAAGACAGCGAAAAATACAACGTAGGCGGATTTAATGAATGGAAGAATATTGATTTGGTAAAGCTGCTTTGCAAGCAAATGGATGAGAAATTGGGTCGTGAATCCGGCACCAGTGAGCAACTGATCACTTTTGTAAAAGACCGTCCCGGTCATGATTTACGATATGCAATCGACGCTACTAAAATCAATAAAGAATTGGGCTGGTCTCCTTCCGTAACTTTCGAAGAAGGTTTGTCCAAAACCATCGACTGGTTTTTAAGCAATAAAGAATGGCTTGAAAATGTAACCAGCGGTGATTACCAGAAGTATTACGACAAACAGTACGCAGAAGATGCTAAGCATTAGACTATAGAAGTTAGACATTAGACGCTAGATGGAATGGCGGCTTCTAACCCATATTTTTCCCAATTAATATAAAACCGCAACTATGCATAATTTCAAAGAATTAAAGATTTGGCAGAAAGCTATTGACGTTTGTGTGGATGTGTACAAGAATACTACTTCGTTTCCTAAAGATGAACTATTTGGATTGAATACACAGATGAAGCGTTCTGCAGTATCTGTAGCTGCTAATATATCAGAGGGTGCTGGTAGAAATTCAAATAAAGAATTTATGCATTTTCTGGGAATTGCCAACGGATCATCTTACGAATTACAAACACACATAGTTATTGCAAATAGGGTGACATTACTTAATGATGGACTTACCGAGGACTTATTAAGTCAGCTTGATGAAATTCAAAAAATGAATCGGGGTTTGCAACAAACGCTTGCAACTTCTCTTTAATGATAATTAATTACTTTCCCCACTATCTAAAGTCTGGCATCTAATATCTAACGTCTAAAATCACGAACAATGAAAGGAATTATTCTCGCCGGCGGATCCGGTACGCGTTTATACCCTATTACGAAGGCGATCAGTAAACAATTAATGCCTATTTACGATAAGCCAATGATCTATTATCCTTTGTCTGTACTGATGATGGCGGGTATCAACGAAGTGTTGATCATCACCACACCGGAGGACAATGCAGGTTTTCAAAGATTATTGGGAGATGGGTCGCGTGTTGGCTGCCGCTTTGAATATGCAGTTCAGGAAGTACCCAACGGCCTGGCGCAAGCTTTTGTTATTGGTGCCGAATTCATCGGGAACGATAAAGTAGCGCTTGTTTTAGGAGATAACATTTTTTACGGATCAGGTTTGGGAACCCAGCTAAAGAAATTAACCGATGTAGATGGAGGATATGTTTTTGCCTACCAGGTAAGCGATCCCGAGAGATACGGGGTAGTTGAGTTTGACGAAAATAGTAAGGCCATTTCCATAGAAGAAAAGCCCCAGCAGCCTAAATCTAATTTTGCTGTTCCGGGACTTTATTTTTATGACAACTCTGTTGTAGACATCGCGCGGCAGTTAGAACCTTCAGCCCGCGGCGAGTATGAAATTACAGATGTTAATAAAATTTATTTGAAGAACGAGAAGCTGCACGTTGCAGTTTTAGACAGGGGCACTGCCTGGCTGGATACGGGAACTTTTGACTCACTTACGGACGCGGCTGAATTTGTACGGGTGATTGAAAAGAGGCAGGGTACTAAAATAGGATGTATCGAAGAAATCGCCTGGCGTAACGGGTTTATCAGCAAAGAACAGCTACATGTATTGGGCGATGAGCTGATTAAAAGCGGGTATGGAGAGTACCTCAAAAGGTTATAGTAAGAAAGATTAGTCCAATTTAATTACTCAAATGTCATAAGTTCTTGTTTTTAAGGATACATTTGCTGATAACAAACCAAATTAATCAAGCCTTCTAAGTTGTCGATATCGCAATAGCGGCAATCAATCAATAAAATTCAATATGAAAATAGCTGTAGTTGGAACAGGTTATGTGGGATTAGTAACCGGAACCTGTTTTGCTGAAACCGGAAACCTTGTAAACTGCGTAGATGTAAACAAAGCCAAAATCGACCAGTTAAAAAAAGGCAAATGTCCTATATATGAGCCGGGTTTGGATGTGTTGCTTCAACGAAATATTAAAGAGAAGCGGATTCTGTTTACTACAGATCTGAAAGCCGCAGTAGATAAATCGGACATTATCTTTCTGGCACTCCCTACTCCTCCGGGGGAAGATGGTTCTGCTGATCTGAAATATATTTTGAATGTAGCCGAAGACCTGTCAAAAATCATCAAAGAGTACAAGGTAATCGTTAATAAAAGCACTGTTCCGGTGGGTACTGCCGAAAAAGTGGCTGAAGTGCTTGGTAAAAAGCTGGCGCCTGAGCTTTTTGATGTAGTATCCAATCCCGAATTTTTACGGGAAGGTATTGCTGTTGACGACTTTTTAAAACCCGACAGAGTGGTAATCGGTACTTCATCTGAACGTGCGCGCGATGTAATGAACGAGCTGTACCAGCCATTTGTACGCCAGGGCAATCCTATTTATTTTATGGATGAACGCAGCTCGGAAATGACCAAATATGTAGCCAATTCTTACCTGGCTATGCGTATTTCTTATATGAATGAAGTTGCCAATCTATGCGAATTAACAGGTGCTAATGTTGACCTGGTTCGTATTGGTATCGGAAGCGATAGTCGTATTGGTAAGCGTTTCCTGTTCCCCGGTATTGGTTACGGTGGAAGCTGCTTCCCCAAAGATGTGCTGGCGCTTCATCACACTTCCAAACAAAACAAGTACGATTTTAAGCTGCTCGACACCGTGATGAAGGTG
>JBCNOR010000277.1:0-6739 GCA_039593785.1 Niabella sp.
CTTCCTATTATTTTACTAAAAACTTATTAGTTTTTGCGCAAATTTGGATGTGGAGGAGCAACAGTGTTTGGACCGTCTTCTCCAGGAGCAGCTGCACGAATGTCTACTGCATCGCAATCACCACCTTCCTGACCTGAGCTGAAGATAAATCTGTCGCTGCTTACGCCTTCTTTTTCAACTAAGTGAGAAATCACTTTGTTTACGTGGTCCCAGCTTAATTGCTGCTGGCGTTTAGTAGCTGCGCAGTAACCTACTACTACTACTTTACAGTTTGGATTAGCTTTCAGTTTAGAAGCTACAGTTGCTAAAGTAGCAGCTGCATCATCAGAAAGTTTGTTAGAATTTGCTGCAAAGTGAATGCTTGGTAAAGCACCTAAAGAAGTAGCACAATCGCTTTGAGCAGGAGCGCAACCTTCTGGGCAAGGACATTTACCAACACCATCAGCATCTACTGGCTGGCAATAAGTTGGTGTAACCAGTTCTTTATCTTTACAATCAGGTACACCGTCACCATCTGTATCGCGGCTTACACCATGAGTATCAACAGGGCAACCAGCTGGAGTTTGTTCCTGGTCAAACTGATCAGTTACACCATCGCCATCAGCATCAGGAAGAACGATTTCAGGTACTCTGCGTAATTCACCGTAAGCATAGTTCAATGGGTTTAACCAGTAAAGAGGTTCAACTCTTTTTGCTTTGTTACCCAGGTTAAAGTTAAGACCTAAAGAAAGGTAGTTGAACCAATCTTTATCAGGGCTTAATGTTCCGCTCTCGTCACGACGAACACCATCTAACATATCAGAACCGTTAAAGATCAGACGATCTTCAAGAGCCAGATTTACGCGAGAAGAAAGGCGGAAGGCAACACCGGCACCAACTGTTGCAGAAGGAGTGATGTAACCAGCAAATGTTTTGCTCCATTTTTTAGAAGGATCAATAGTTGCTCTGCTTTCATAAGAATCATCTAATAGATCTTTGATCGCATCTAACTGATCTTTACGATTGTCGTAAACATCTCCCTGAGATGGGAAAGCGTATTTGCTGCTACCATTCAAAGCGTTAACGCTAGTTTTAAAGGTATTAACACCCACACCTGCTAAAGCGTAAACTGTTGCACCAGTTTGATTTTTGTAGAAACGGATATTGCCTAAATTAAACAATGCTTGTAATGAAAGGTCCTGGCTTTTAGTTTTATAGTTGTGATAAATTTCATCACCACCATAAGAAGCCCAAGGTGTATTTGGTCCTTCAGCAACATAACCAGCTGTCGAAGGTCTCCAGTTTAAGCCCTGAGCAACACCATAAACATACTCCAATCTTAAAGACATTACATGTCCTAAAGATTTGCGGATATGTCCACCGAAACCGAAAGAATTCAAATATCTTGCATCAACGTCAGCTACAGGGATAGAGAAGGAACCACCTTTGATACCGATTTCCCACATATCTTTTGGTTTTGCAGGATAGTCGTAGTTTCCAACCATAAACTCATTGTGCTGAGCCAGTTGTTTGCTGTTGTAATAATTAGAATCTGTCACAGAGAAAGTGCCATATACCGGATGTGGTGCGGTATAAGGGTGCGACGGGCTCACCTGGGCGAAGCCTGTTGACGCAACCAGGCAACTAAGGCCTGCTAGTAATTGGTACTTTTTGCTTGTCATAACTAAGGATTAAGATTTAAAATGATTTTTCTTAATAAGTTTAGCAAATTTAGAGCCATTTGTTAAATAAACAAATTTTAACGTAAAAAATAATTAAATCTGCTAACCTATAAGCTTAGCAAATACTATGCAAAAAATTCAAAAATGCCCCTTTAAATTCCTTATTTTGCTCAATTATTATTATGAATTTACCCATTTCTTTAATAAAAAATGAATTGGACAGTTTTGAAGAACGTTTCAAAACGGCTGTTAAAAGCTCCACTCCTCTCCTTAACAGTATTCTTCGCTATATCGTAAAGAGAAAAGGAAAACAAATGCGGCCAATGTTTGTTTTTTTGTCCGCTAAGTTGCTTGGAACTCCTACAGAGGCTACTTACCGTGCTGCCTCGCTCGTTGAAATATTACATACAGCTACCCTGGTTCACGATGATGTGGTGGATGATTCGCTGGAAAGAAGGGGCTTTTTCTCAGTGTATGCGCTTTGGAAGAACAAAGCATCCGTGCTGGTGGGAGACTACCTCCTGGCAAAAGGACTTATTCTTTCACTTGAAAATCATGACTATCGGATTCTTCATATTTTAACCGATGCGGTAAAAAAAATGAGCGAAGGAGAGTTACTTCAGCTGGAAAAAGCACGCAACCTGAACCTGAGGGAAGATATTTACTACGAAATCATCAAAAACAAAACAGCTTCTTTGCTGGCTTCAGCATGTAGCGCCGGCGCCTGGTCTGCCACCCAAAATGATGAGCACGCCGAAAATATGAGACTGTTTGGCGAAAAAACCGGCATTGCATTCCAGATCAAAGACGATCTTTTTGATTATGCCAGCGAAGACGTAGGTAAACCTACCGGTAATGACATCAAAGAAAAGAAAATGACCCTTCCACTGATTTATACACTCAACAATACCGATAAGGCAACCCGGCAAAAAGTGATCAGCATTGTGAAAAACAATAATAACGATAAACAAAAAGTGGGTTGGGTATTGGATGTAGTGAAAAATACCGGTGGCATACAATATGCAACCGAAAAAATGTATGAATACAAGAAAGAAGCGCTCGATATCTTAATGCAATTTCCTGATAACGAATATCGCCAGGGATTAAAAGACCTGGTAGATTATGTGACAGAAAGAAAATATTAGCCTCTAAACTTTAATCTTATTGCTATGTTAGATAGAAATAAGAACTTTGCGACAAATGCAGCTGGCATCTTCGTCGTGTAATACCTATGAGCACCATATGATTTGTTAACCACTTCAATACAAACTATTTGTGACCAAACGCTGGAATATACTGGAAGCCGATACGAATAAAGTATCACTCTTACAAGGTGAGCTTAAAATAAATGCAACACTTTGCCGCATCCTGGTGCAGCGCGGTATACAAAGTTTTGAGCAGGCAAAAGATTACTTCCGGCCCCAGCTTTCTCACTTACATAACCCATGGCAAATGAAGGACATGGCAAAGGCTGTAAAACGTATCCTGAAAGCCTTTGATGCAAATGAAAAAATACTGGTATTCGGCGATTATGATGTAGATGGTACCACCTCGGTAGCAAGTATGTATAGCTTTATTAAGAAATTACATAATGAAGTAGCATTTTACATACCCCACCGTTATAAAGAAGGTTACGGTGTCAGCAAAGCGGGGATCGATTTTGCCAGGGACAACAATTTTTCGCTGATTATTGCGCTGGACTGCGGAATAAAGTCGGTAGATCTGATCAGCTACGCCAATACCCTCGGCATTGATTTTATTGTCTGCGACCATCACCTTCCCGATGAAATACTTCCTGATGCGGTTGCCATATTAAACCCTAAACAGAAAGAATGCGATTATCCCTATAAAGAACTATGCGGTTGCGGCGTGGGGTTTAAATTAATGTGTGCCTTGTGCGAACAAATGGGCATTTCGCTGGAAAATGCCTTTGAATACCTGGATCTGGTAGCCACTGCCATAGCAGCCGATATTGTACCCATGAATGGGGAAAACCGGGTGCTGGCGTTTTATGGGCTGATAAAAGCCAATGAGCATCCTAATATGGGCATCAAAGCCCTCGCAACATTGGGAGGAGCAAAGCAACCGATACATATCAATGACCTGGTATTTATGATAGCGCCAAGAGTGAATGCGGCAGGCAGAATGGACGACGCCAGCAAGGCAGTAAGGCTCTTCATAGCCAATACCGAAGAAGAGGCTTTATATTATGCAGAGCAATTGCATAGCGATAATACCGACCGCAAGGAAGCAGATACCGATATCACTGCAGAGGCGTTAACCCTTATTTCGGAAAATCAGCTTTGGATTGAAAGAAGATCTACTGTTGTATATCAACCTCATTGGCACAAAGGCGTTGTAGGCATAGTAGCTTCCCGTTTGATTGAACATCACTACAAACCTACGGTAGTATTAACCGGGAGTGGCGATTATGCGGCCGGAAGCGCGAGAAGTGTTCCGGGTTTTAACCTGTATGAGGCCATTCATGCGTGCAGAGAGTACCTGCTCGCCTATGGAGGGCATTTTGCCGCAGCCGGGTTAACGCTTGAAAAGCATAATATCGACCTTTTTAGAGCAAAATTTGAAGAAGTGGTGTCAGCCACCATCAGAGAAGAACATCTGATCCCCGAAATTACTATAAATTCTGAAATTTCTTTTAAAGAAATAACCCCACCTTTCTACAATATTCTGCGCCAGATGGAACCTTTCGGGCCCGAAAATATGACACCCGTTTTTATAGCCCGCAGGGTTGTAGATACGGGCTTCAGCAAAATTGTAAAAGAAAATCATCTCCGCCTGGTAGTGAAACAAGACGGCCTGACTTTTACCGGGATCGGTTTCAATATGGCCAGCAAATTTGACCTGGTTAAAGATGGCCAACCCTTTGATGTAGCATTTAAAATTGACGAAAACGAATGGAATGGTCAAAAAACGCTACAACTGCGCATTGAAGATATCAAAGCCTCTGAAGCTTAGCCTGCTAGTCTATCCTGGTTAATTTTACATTGGTCACAGGCGACACCACCAGCGGGAACTTTTCTACCGTAACATTAGACAAATCCAGCCCGAAATTTTTCTCTTCCGATAAGCTGATATGTTTAATCAAAAAGTGAAGCTTCATGATCACTTTCTCAATAAATGGCAGGTCATTATCAAGGCTCAGGTATTTTTCCATCACCATAAATTGAAAATCACCCACGGTATTACTGCTTGCCAAACTCTCGTAACGGCTCATAATATTCACTTCCTTATTCTGTACCAGGTCTTCTACCACTTTTTTAAATAACAGATTGATACGCGGTTGTATTCTAAATCCAAGCCTGAAATCGACGCGGATGATATCATTAGGAATTATATGATCAACCTTATACTCTGACGTGTAAGGATCATCAACCGTATCCACATGAACAAACCAATAAATATCAGCTCTTTTAGGTTTTTTATTTAATATCGAATAGATGATCTTATGCTCAATTTCCTTTGGATTATCGGCACTGGTGAGATAAATAAGATGGGTAGCATGTTTGGCGACACTTTTATCATTACTTAACTCCTGGATTTTAGATATATAATGCTCCATCCTGACAAATTCTACATACCGGTTTTTGATCTTCCTCGCTCTGAACCAGACGTACATGACCAGGAACATGATACCTCCGATCATTAAAGTAATATAGCCCCCGTGTGAAAATTTCTCCAGCAGCGCCACCAGGTAAGCCGTTTCCACTATAAAAAAGCCTATTAAAAATACATATATGAATGCCTTATTCACCCTTCTTAAGACCATATAATTGGCAAAAAGGATGGTTGTAGTGATCATCGTTACAATGATGGCCAGCCCGTAGGCCGCCTCCATTTTGGAAGATTTCTGAAAATAAAGCACCACAAAAACACAACCACTGAATAAAATAGTATTCACAGCCGGAATAAAAAGTTGCCCTTTAGCCTCAGACGGGTAGCGAATCCTAAGTTTAGGCCAAAGATTTAGCCGGATAGCTTCGCTGATAAGGGTATAAGCACCCGAAAGCATGGCCTGGCTGGCTATAATAGCTGCCGTGGTAGCAATAACCACGCCCGGAAGAATAAACCATTCCGGCATCAGGTTAAAAAAGGCATTAATACCAACGGCCTGCCTGATATCGTCGGTAACAGTAAGTTTATTATAATGAGCCAATAAAAATGCGCCCTGCCCGAAATAGTTCAGCAGTAAACAGGTTTTTACATAGATCCAGGAATAACGGATGTTTTCCCGGCCACAGTGTCCCAGGTCACTATAAAGCGCCTCAGCTCCTGTGGTACATAAGAAAACCGCCCCCAAAAGCCAAAAACCATGGGGGTAAGCTATAAGAAACTCAATCGCATAATAAGGGCTTAATGCTTTAAAAATAGTCAGGTCATCAGCTATATGCAAAGCGCCAAACACCGCCAGCATGGTAAACCAGATGAACATCACAGGCCCGAAAATTTTACCAATAGATGCAGTTCCAAATTGTTGCAGAAAAAAGAATGCAGCTAAAATGCCCAATACGATCCACACAATCGTCGATGTCGGCATTTCCTTAAGAGCAGGAAGAATCTTCAAACCCTCAATTGCAGAAGTAATGGTCATTGGAGGGGTAATGATGCCATCGGCTATCAGCGCGGCACCGCCGATCATAGCCGGGATCACGAGCCACTTTCGTCTTCGTCTCACCAGTGCGTAGAGCGCAAAAGTCCCTCCCTCTCCCTTATTATCTGCCCTTAAAATCAAAATAACGTATTTGATAGTTGTTTGAAGCGTTAGGGTCCAGATGATACAGGACAGCGTACCTACTATCAGCTGCTCGGTGATTTGCCGGTTACCAATAATAGCGTTAAAAACGTATAAGGGAGATGTTCCTATATCACCGTAAATGATACCTAAAGCAATGAGCAGGCCTGCCGCAGTTGCTTTATTAGTGTGAGCTTTCACCAGATAAGATCTCTTAATTTTTAATAATAGAATACAAAGTTTATATGCCCGGCAAGGCCGCCGCCTCGCACAGCTCGAAGCCGGAGTACATGCCCCACAGCCCCGACCCCATGGTCGCCAGGGCGGC
>JBCNOR010000278.1:0-6735 GCA_039593785.1 Niabella sp.
TATTTAAAGGCGACTCGAATACTACATATTCAGCCAGCTGGCGACAGCGGGTTCCCTGGCTCATGGGTTCATCATTAATGCCTCTATGTGTTCTTTTAGTAGCATTGCGCATGGCGCCTTGCGTATAGTCTACAGGCCCCGCTACCATCCGTATAAAAGGCATCGTTACATCATAAGTCACCATATCCATTTCAGGGCCGGTCCACTTCATTTGTTCCAGCCCGTTCACCGCTTCGTAATTAATTACATTGGGATAGGTACGGTTTAAACCGGTTGGTTTATAAGTACCGTGAAAATCTACCAGCAGTTTATATCGGGCTGCTGTTCGGGCGGCCCGGTAATGAAAGTCTACCATGAGCTGATCATCGCGATCCATAAAATCAATCTTAAAACCTTTCACCCCCATCTCAGAATAATGCTTACATACTTTTTCCATGTCGCGGTCAAAAGCATAATAACCCGCCCATAAAATGATCCCCACATTTTTTTGCTTTCCATAAGCAATCAATTTCTCCAGGTTGATCTCCGGCACTACCTGCATGAGATCTGCTTTTAAATTAACGGCCCAACCCTCATCCAGTATCACATACTCAATACCGTTTTTGGCAGCAAAATCAATATAGGCCATATAGGTAGGTGTATTAACACCCGCTTCGAAATCAACGCCGGAAATGCCCCAGTGATTCCACCACTCCCAGGCCACTTTGCCGGGTTTAATCCAAGCCCCATCATTAATGCGGGAAGGAGCCGCCAGCTTATAGATCATATCGTTGTCGAGCAACTCTTTATCGCTGGCAGATACAATGAGTATGCGCCAGGGGAAGTTGGTTGCGCCTTTACATTGTGCGATATAAGGCGCCCTTGAGGTAACCAATTGCTGTAACTGGTTATGGCCGCCCTGCTCTGTTGCTAAGGGGTAAGGTGCAAAGTCAGATTGCAAAGAAGTATTCCCATCATGGTTAATCAGGTACATCCCTGGGTAGCTCTCCAGGTCAGATTCCGCAATACAAACTTTTTTACCATGGCCTAATGCCACTACGAGTGGTGTAAAGGCCAGCTTATCCCGGCTCATTTTGCTTAGCGGTGTGTAGGTATAAGTATTTTCAAAGGAATTAAAATACTGTCCTGCTATATCTTTGGCTTTGCTTTTTACATAAGGTACCCAGGCGGAACAGTCTTTGGCAAAATTAAAAACCACCGGTTCGTTTTTTACATGAAACCCTGTTTGCCTCGTTGATACAAAGCGATAAGCGGCCCCTTCGTTATAGGCCCGGAACACCAGGTTAAAGCCTTCTTTAAATTCCAGTATCAACTCACGGTAATGATCTGTGATCCTGTTCTTTTTGTAAAGGGTAGTACTGACAACCTGGTTCATCGTTGCAGTACGATGCTTCTTCAAAGTGGAACCTCTACCAAAAGCCGATCCGTCTTCCAGCTCCATCGCAACCGGCGAAGGGTTGAGCACCGCGTCACTCTCATGAACAACTGAATAAGTAACCTGCTTTCCTACCTGTACATTGACAGACAACCTGCCATCTGGTGATTGCAGCTTAAAATTTCGCTGCGCAACAACCGGTATAATGCCACTGAAGAGGCAAAACGTTAATAAAAAAAATCGCATGAGTATCTTCTATTTTGATTGCCCCGAACCGGCTATTTGGTACTTATATAAAACGTAATCATTTTCCTTAGGCAACTGCAGTTTTAATACGCCACCTGCTCCCGTAACCTGATCTATATTGGCGCCATGCCCTAGGATCCTTGTACACATTACCCGCTTGTTTTCCGGCAGCCAGGTTCTTATGTTTATATGTTGCTGCGCATTTTTTTCACGAAAAACAAGCAGGTAACCGTAACCCTTATGTATAGATTGAAAGCCCGTCCATGACCGGCCTGACGGTTCATCTCCAATCGGCAGAATGGTTCCTTTATGAAAGTCGTGTTGGATCTTTTTGTAAGCCTTGATTACCTTGGCCAGTTCGAAAGCCTCCGCGGGCAAACCGGTCCCTTCAAACCAGGCCAGCGGTTGAGCAGCCATAGTAACAGCGAAGAGATATTCAAAAGAATAGTGAGCAGGTGCGAAAACATCCGTTCCGTATTTACCGGCATTACGCCATTTGTTCAGGAACTCGATTTGTAATTTTTCTGCAGGCACATATTTAGACAATAACCACAGATTCCGTAAAGTCCAGTAAGGATAATAGTTCTGCCAGTCAGTATAGCGGTTTTCCAGGAAAATATTACCATACTCATTAAAAGTATGATAGCCGCTCCTACGCCCCGCTGTTGCATCCAGGTTAAAGACTACGTTATTATGGCTCTCCTCCAGCACGCGGTCAAACAATTTACGAAGGTTGATCTCAGCCTGTTTGGTAGGTATCGCTAATCCGTCTATTTTAAAAGTGCGGATACCATAGGTATGATACAATTTTACCAGGGCCTGCGCATCTTTTTCCCAGTCGGCATAATTATTTTGTACACTTGGATTGAACCAGAGACAGATCTCCACACCCAGCTTCTTTCCTTTTTCAACTACAGGACCCAGGCCACGGGGATATTTAACCGGATCGGGGGTCCAGTAATCAGGATTGTTCCATATATTTTCAAAAGAGCCTTTCGCTACTGCTGAGTTGGGGCTTTTTCCCTGTTGCCAGCCATCATCTATCTGGAAATGAGTAATGCCTAATTGCGCTGCTTTTTCTACTTCGAGCAAACTAAATTTTTCATTCACCCGGGAGTCCTGGCTCCTGTCGCCCCAGGTATTCATCATCACCATCTCATCACGGCCCGGAAGCAGCTTCCGCATATTTTTTTGATAACTACGCAGGGCTGTAAGCCGATTGAGTTCTCCTCCATTATATACGCCGGTCACAACACTGTATGCTTTACGCCATTCGTATTCTTTAATGTCTTTAGGTGTTAAGCCTGGTCCGGTAACCATAAAGTGACCGAACTCCGTAGTAAAATCATTGCCGGGGTAAGCCAGTTGTGTTGTTGAAGAAGGCGCTTCCTTCAGTAAAAAAAATCCTGCATCCGCCTCCATATCCTGCGCGAACAAAAGATTACCTCGATACGAATTTTTCCGGTAAGGGATTATATTCGTTTCAAAAACCAGGTTATTGTTCCAATCTGTGATATCGTAAAATTCTACAACTCTTGTTTGCCAGTGAAAGCCGCCTGGTTTCAACTGATCCAATATACCTGATACCGGCCTGGATTGCATATCTGCGGCAAACTCTATATTTTTCTGATCTCCCTGGCTGGTGGCCGATCTATCTGAAGTCTGATTCATCTTTCCCCTGAGATAGGTATCGCAGGCAATAACCGGGCAGTCCTTATAGATGCGAAAAACCCTTCGTACGTCCAATGTTCCTGTAGCAAATGCAACCGTGGTTTCCAGGTACCCGGTACGGATTGAAGTTTCCTTTACTTCTTTGTAAACAAAAGAGCCATTGGAGGCCGGAGCCTGGCTACCACTCACTGAAAAATCCGGCGACCGGGACTGATTCAGCCAGACATGCTTATTGGTTTTATTAGTAAGACTGAATGTGATTAAATTCCCATTATTCCAGGCAAACTTCCTTTCAATTAATTCATTGCCCATCACCAGCGTATCCTTATCCAACCGGCTATAATAACCGTTTTGAGAAAAAGCAGTAAAAGGTATTAGAATGAACCCTGCTATTTTTACAAAAAGCCTCATTAAATCGCCTTTAATTTTTTATCGTCAGAAAACTCCCGGTTATGTATGCTGTTCATCTGGAATACTCCCGGGTAAGAAGAAACATAGGATACCGTTGGCTCTGGTTTAATGGTAGATTGCCTCACTACCAGCTCGCCGTCGAGAATACGCGTGATCGGTTTCCAGGAAGCCGGCTCTTTATCCATTAAACTGAACAACAGCGACATCGCAGTTTTGCCTATTTCCCGGTTGGGTACTGCAATGGTAGTGAGTGAGGGGTCGGCAAAGCCCGATCCGTAATGATCGCCAAAACCCACTACCGCAATATCTTCCGGTACTCTTTTGTTCATTTTTCTAATCACCTGTATCGCTTCAATAGCGATGGTATCATTAGCCGCGAAAATGGCATCAACAGGCTGCTTTTGCTCCACCAGGTGTTTCACCTGCATTTTTACATTAGTCAGGTTGAGATCAGTATCAACTACCAGGTCTTCATCATATCCAAGACCATGCTTATTAAGCGCGGCCCGGTACCCGTTCAATCTTTTCTGCGTGATCAGCATTTGCGCCGGGCCGGTCAGGTGCGCAATGCGTTTCCTGCCCGAAGCCACCAGGTGCGCCACCGCGTTAAAAGACGATTCATAGTCGCTTACCACCACTTTGGGTACCATCATTTCCCCACATACCCTGTCAAAAAATACAATAGGAATACCCCTGCGGTAGAAAGTCATCCAGTGATCATAGTTGATGGTTTCTTTAGTAATAGATACCAATACGCCATCCACGCAATTGGCCAGCATCACTTTTGAGTTGGCCACTTCCGTTGCATAATTTTCATTACAGGAGGCCGTCAGCACAGAAAAACCCTGTTGAGCTGCTTCTTCCTGCGCACCTGCCATCACTGTCGGGTAAAAAGATGAGATTAGCTCCGGCACTACAATCCCGATTGTTTTGGTTTTATTCGTTCGTAAACCAATCGATAACATATTAGGTTGATAAGCCAGTTGATCGGCCAATGCCAATACTTTCTGCCGGGTTTCCGGATTTACATTAGGATTGTTGGTTAGCGCACGGGAAACCGTAGATTTTGATATATTTAATTTTTTAGCGATATCTACAATCGTTATCGAGTTACCTTTCATATACAATCGTTTTATGTTTATCGGCAATTGTTAGTCTCCGCCAGTTTGTCCTAAACTTTACTGTTTGTTCCTATTATCAACATCCAGTTAATTTCCCTTTCGCATACACTTATTCACTAATGAGTGAATTATTGCAGTTCAAAATCGGCGGTTCACCGTTGACAACGAATGTAGCATGGACATGAACCGGGGACGGGTGGGTTTCATTCGGAAATGGTATATTTTTGTACAGGAGACTATTTTTTGGTAGATTTTGTACAAAAAAGGTAGTTTTTGTTATTCCATAGTAATGAATAACAGCGTTAAGCACCCTGAAATTTCGCGGGTGTAATCTGTGTACAGTTAGCTATAGGCGCGGTAAGATCAAAAACCGTTATGAGGTCAGCAGGTTATAAAGAGATCCGGGGCCTATCGGCATCGCGCTTGACAAAATGACAGCGCCCTACTTCAATTTTTGGATTAAAGGCGCTTATCATGCATCTACAAACATTACTATATATTATATATCTATTTAGCATCGACAGGAAAGTTGATACTTTTAACAGCTGGTTGCCTGTGAGAGTTGCCACAATTAACACAGTAGTTTTCGAGCCAGCCGGAATTGCCACAGACTGTGCACACTTCTTTGTCTTCCGGCTGAAACAGTTCCCTGAGTTCGGGATCATTTTCAGGAATAATAATCAGACCCGGTATTTCTTCGGAAAACCGGATGATAGTAAAACTGCCGCTTGCCTCTATGTATAGTCTTCTTACCTCTCCCATTTGCATTACTTTTTTGGAACGTAACATTGCAAAAACGCGCTCGCGCGTGAGTGTTGTTTTTTTAAGCATCTTCATATCCAGCACTCCATCTTTCACCAGCAGGTCGATGTTTCCAAGCGCTTTGGTTTCGAATGCCTCGTGTTTGCTGGCTCTCCGGGATATAGCACCGCCTACCAACAGCACGATACCTGCTATAATAATAGTAGGTATCAGTCCCCTTTCGGGCGCCTGCATCGGGGTGGCCACAGCTACGCCCAGCGTAATCAGCGATATCCGTTCTACGCGGTTTAGCTGTCCTGACATGCGGTTACCCATCAGCCGCATTGCGGTCATAAATACCAGGTAAATGAAAAAAGTGCGTATAATAATTTCAATAAAAAATTCAGGAGGGGTTTCACCTACTATAATACGCATCCAGTCGCTGATCTCGATTTCACTCTTCTGCATCGTTAGTTGATTTTATAGCTTCAATAAAATGATCATTTTTACATTTGGGGCACTTAGTTGGATGCCATGCTGTAGCAGCTACTACCAGGGTTCCGCAATTCATACAGGCCACCTTTCCATCTGCCCGGGGGGATGCCTGCATCAGCTCCAGGCTTTCTTCCTGGGGGTAAATAGACAGCCCTTCGCAGGTACCTGAATACTTTAATAAAGTAAAAGTTCCCCTCGCTTCCAGGTAAAGCCGTTTTACTTCTCCCAGGTTGAATACATTTTTATTACGAAGTACCGCAAATACCTGTTGCTTAGACAGCCTGTTTTTTTTCAATACATCGGGCTCCAGGCTTCCGTCTTTTATTAATATCTGAACCTGGCCATGCGTGAGCCGCTCTATTTTTTGCTTTTTAAAAGCCCAGAAATTTAGGCCTCGCTGAAAAATAACGGCCAGTAGCAGCACCAAAAAACCCTGTAGTATGCCACGCTCAGGTATTTGCATGGGAACCGAAATAATGGCACCGAGGGTAAGTAACACGCCCATATCAGTATTATTTAATTGGCCGGTCATTCTTTTACCTAAAAGTTTCATAGCCAGAAACAATGCAAAAAATATCACCAGTGACCTGATCAGTACCTCCAGCATAAATACAGGTGGCGCATCACCAAAAAGTATCCTGCTTATATCCGACAACTTAATATCTTCTTTTTTCA
>JBCNOR010000279.1:0-6733 GCA_039593785.1 Niabella sp.
CTCCGCTACGCTCCGCCTCACCTCGCTTCACCTGCCCGGTGGTTAACTCTCCAATACAGTTACTTAATATTTTATTTACACAAAGAACTAAACACTACCGATGGATCAACAAGGCTCCAGTTACTACGGTTTTCTACATCTGTTTCGCTATAGGTATTTTCCTGGTATTTAAAAGTCATATTAGCGAATATAGTCTTTGAAGTATCTACTTTCTTTGGTGCAAAGGCAAATACAATAATAGCAACAGACAAAACTGCAGAAGCAGAAAGTGTCCATTTTAATTTCTGTGTAATTGAGTTGATATTCATAATGATTGTTTTTGTTTAACCGTTATTAAAAAATATTCTTTGTACATTGATACTATGTATATGGGTATACTTGCTTTAAAGCAGTATACCCCATCGCTGTAAGAAGCCCGAACGGCCACAATGGTCTTTTGTAGCTACAGCACGGGCAATCCATAAATAGCAACGGTGATAAGTCATGCAATTCTTTTGCTTAAAAGTAATAGAGCAGCAAAGGCAATAAAAGACGGCGAAATGAAGAATTCACCACATTATCAGCGCAATAAAATATTTGAGCGTCAGTCTATATCAAAGAGCGACTAAATAAGGAGCACGCGAAGGAGTTATTTTGTATTGCTCTAAAAACTGGGCACTAAAATGCGTAGCATGAGGAAATCCAAGGTAATCTGCAGTTGTCGCCACACTCATTTTCTCAACTACCAATAAATATATTGCTTGATAAAGCCGCAACTGCCGCAAACTTTTCCTGGGTGTACACCCTACAAAGCGTAGCCAATGTTGTCTTAGGGTTGATGGTTGCATGAAAAAGTTGGTACAAAGTGCTGAAATAATAGCTGGTACTGGCCATCGTAAATGATTGGCAGTAAATAAAGCCATTGAAGCATGTAAGTCAGCTGTCGTTTTAAAAACTATGGGATTAGAGGTTTGCTGATGAAAACATAAGATGAGATCGCTTAGGATAGCTCGGAGTCGATGCGCCATCTTTATGGTATTATTCTCTATAAAAGGCAACTCAATTAGGAGTTTATAAATCTGATTTGAAAGAGGCAGTTGAGCGGAAATGTAAGACTTATCGTAAAGTTCATTCAGGTAGCCGGCCATGCGAGTAGCAGCGGCATGCCCCTGTATAAGAAAAGACAATAATGGGCCAGGAAGAATATAAAGATAATGATACAATCCCGGCGCTAAAAGTAATTGATGATCGTCTGCGGGGAGATACTGTAGACTATACGTTTTAGAAAACAGCTTAAGCATACCGTAACCTGCCAGATGTACAAAAGAAAAACCTTCCAACACATAGAGCAAAAAACAACAGTTCGTTAAGCATCGAACTCTTATTAGAGAGAACTGTTTTACCTGTATGCTCACAATTCCCATCCTAATTCCCTGCACTTCCTGAAGCTGATGATACAGATACTGGTCGCTGTCTATTCCCCACCGTTTACCAATAATGTATGCATCTGCAAAGCGAAAAGACTGCCCTTCAGGAAGCCAGTTAGAATCAAGTATTGAAGACCTCCAATGTTGCGGAGGCTCAAATAGAAACGGTGGATTCATATTAGCTGTTTGTGTTAACAATATTAGGTTTTGTTCCGGGTAGGCGTCAGCGCTTGCTACCTGGTGATATATTTTTACTGGGTATATCTTCTGGTTTAAGAATGCCGTAGTCCACCGCAAAAGTTACCAGGCCAGCAAAACGGTCGGTACCTATTTTAAATTTTAGATTGGCCCGGTATTTATTTACTGTATTAGGTGATAATGATAATTTCCGGGCTATTTCAGAAGTGGTGTACTCCTGGCATATTAAACAAAGTACTTCTCGTTCATTGGCAGCAAAAAAACCAACTGGCAATGGCTTTGGTGTATGATCAAGTACCCCCTGAACTACCATTTGTGTAATCAGCTCATTGGTATACTCACAATAATAAATATTTCCACGGAGCACGGTATCTATCGCATCTTCAATTTCAGTTTCTTTGGCACTCTTATACAAGAAGCCTTTTGCACCGGCCTTCATTGTTTGTCTGAATAAGTCGGCATCCATATACTGGGTCCACGCAAGCACTTTAATTTCCGGATGTACATTTTGCAGGATGGAAACAGCCTCCATGCCTGTAAGGCGTGGCATTTTTAAATCGGTAATAACAACATCTGGTAGCAACTCAGTACATTTTTCAACCAATTCAACACCATCTTTAGCTTCACCACAAATAATCAAATTTGGCAAATTGGTTAATGCCAGCTTGAGGCCTTCGAGACTATATAAATGATCATCCGCAACAAGTATGCGTTTAGGTAAATTGTTTCTCATGTGATTTAAGAGGTTTGTGGAGTAGAGGACTTAATTCAAGGGAACAGTTATAAGGAAAGATGAGCCATTGGTAGTCTGAGTTTCCAGCAGACCACCCAAGAGAGAGACCCTCTGCTGCAGGTTACTTAAGCCACTTCCCGCCCCTTCCTGCATCAGAGATGGATGAAAGCCATTGCCATTGTCTTCATAATAGAAATAAAGCATGTTACGTTGCTGTCTAAAATTGACAATTGCAATGGTAGCTCCTGCGTGCTTAATTGTATTGTTAATCAACTCAAGCAGTATGCGATACAAACCACTAACAATAAGAGGTGGAGGCTCTATTGTAAGTTGGTAATGAAATTGAAAATACAATTGGCAGGCCATACTATGCTGAGAAATATATTTTTCGACGCTCTCCTTTAAGCCAGCTTTTATAATGCGGTGATCTTCCATATTTTTAGATATCTCTCCAACGCGACGAATACTAACTTCCAGCAAATTACGTGCAGATATAGCCAATTCATTTTGTTCAGTATGCTGATGAGCCATAGCCGAAACTTGTCTATATACTAATTGTAGAGTTGGCGCCAATTCATCGTGTAAATCCCTGGCTATGCGTAGCCGCTCCTGCTTTAAGGTTTCCAATTCATTAGAGCAAACCTTTTGTCGCTGTATAAAAAAACGGCGTTGGGCTCTAAATACTGTCCAACCAAGGCACACTAAAATAATTGCGAGGCCTATTGCCGTTAGTATCGCCGTAAAAAAAATTGGATCTTTAATGGTATGCATAAAACAGCAATTAAAAAAACAGCATTAACAATTACATTAATAATAGAATAAATAACAGGAATACAAAATGCATAAATAGCATTAGACGATTGGGCCCATATTAAAAAACATTCGGTAAAAATTGTGTAGATGTGGAGTACAATAATTCCCAGGCAAATTAATGATGGCGCGTCTCTCTGTATGTAACAAATACTAGTACTCAAATGCTTTGAAAAGAAACGGACACTTGCCAACACCACAATTGTTGAATTAGTGATTACCAATGGAGAAAAAAAACGAGCCAGTGTACCGTAATAAATCCAAAGGCCGGCAAAAACACCCAAAGAGATAATTGTCACCAGTATGCAAACCGTTAATGGAATAAACCTATGATTCCATCTACGGAGGAAATGCACGATCAAAATAGGTGCTCCCATAATATACACATTATTAACTGTGTTGTTATTGAGGAACCGGTAGCTAGACCATATACTTAAAACTTCGGCAATAAAACCAGCAGATAACCACCATATAAAAGGATAAAATACAGGCCGAATCTTTGGATATCTGATCCAGCCTGCAACTGCAGGAACGCCAATCAAGAGGCTCAATATTGCATTAAATAAAAACAATAGATTTTGTTTTATGATTGATTAAGCTCGCTTGGCTGCGGGCAAAGGGGCGGACACCTATTAGCCATTTCTACAATTACTGATTCATCTGCTCTTGCTGCACTATTATCCGACCTAAGTATGTCGGCGTTATGCTCATCAGAAGCAACCAGTATTGCATGAACTTTTAAATCCTGATCCATACCATAGTAAATGCGTATACCCGTACAGCCTGGCTGTATCAATAAGGCATCAATGGCTGACCGTTCAAAAGTTTCACTAAGTGCAAACAGATCATCACCCTGATGTTCAGTTAAAGTTATTTGTGAGCGATGCGTTCTGTAACGTTTTGTCATTTCTGACGCCTGTTGTAATGAAATGAAATGAGACATTAAAAAAAAATTTGTTGAAGCCGCAAATAATACCTTTAAAATACTATTTCCTATACCAGTTGTGGTATAGGAAAACACTTTTTTTTATAATATATTTCCAGCCTGTTTATGAATACATAACACACCATTATGCTTGCAAAATGTTGTTAACTTAACCTTTAAACCATGAAAAATGTTCGCCAGGAGCTGAGATTTACCCAGGAAGAGTTAGCTGTAATTTTAGGCGTTAGCCGAGGTCTTATTTCACTTTACGACAAAGGAAAAAGAAACCTTCCGGCCAAGGCGCTTGAGAAACTATCCCGAATTCAGCTTTTAATAACCAAAGCTGAAACACAAAAACCCCAACCTTGCCGCAAAATGCTCGCTTTGCAGCAAAAGCACCGAAAACGCGCTCAGGATTTGCTACATGCACAAGCTAAAAAAGCAGCGGCCCAGGCTGTTCGTTTAACTATGGAAATAGCCGCCGCAAGAGAGCGATTTCGACAAATGGAAAATAAACTGAACCTAATTCAGCTTCTGATACAACAAGCACCAGAGGGCAGCCGCGAATGGAAAGTACTTAACAATATAGAAGAGCAACTCCTTTATGCTTTTGACGTATGTAACCCTACCAGCGAATATGCCTGCGCTTATAGACTAGCAATGCTGATCACCAGGCAACAAGTTGCAATGGACATGCATCAAAAATTGCAGCGAAAAAGCAATCGCTGATTCCAGTTAGTAACTCTTTTATGCTACCAATCCTTTTAAAAGAAACTAAAATAAATATTGCAGCAAATTTCGACATAACCGCTGCGATCTGTTACAAATTTGTAGCAACTTCCAGTGTAGCATTGCCAGCTTGCTACATATATACTTGCTACAAAAAGCTTGCTTAAATAATAGTTTTGATGCCTGCCGATCAAGCCCAGCTAGATGTTTTAGATAATTATCTAGCTCACCTGCCTTATACTTCGAACGTTAAGGTATATAAAACAAATCGAAACCGTGTATCGAAGGGCATAAATGCGAGATAGATTTGGTGTATTGTTTCACCATTTAAAACATCAATTATGCCCAACTATTCAGTTATGCAGCTGACCAGTGTCAGCGATTGTGATGCAGTGTTAACCATTGCCACCAAAGAAAAACAGGATCTTGAATGGAAAAAGCTCTTACTTGAACGCCAGAAAACGCAGTACTCTGATCAATCCGTCAGCATTACTGCTGAATTAGCAAGTAAGAAAGCAGAGGTAGAAGTGCTGGACTCCATCATTGCCGGACTACCGGAAGGTAATCTTAAGGAAGAGAACCAAAACAAAAAGGTCAGGGCCGAGTACAGTATTTTTCTTTTAGAAAACAGACGTAACAACTACGGCAATGTAGCTCTATTAGAGAAAGAGCTTGATCTGCAGAGAGTAGAACGCGAATTAACAGAAACTAATGCATTTATTGCCGAAGTGGAAGAACACAAATCTACGTTATGACTACTCACCCAACCAGCAAACCGTCTTTTAAGGCGGTTTGCTTTTATCTATCCTAATTTATTAACCATTAATAAATGTAAACACCATGACAAAATTTATTCTATACTGGCCTGAGCCCTATTTATTGAGCTGGTTGCTGATAATATATTTACTTGATTTTATTTTTGGTGTACTCAAAACAACTCTAAAAGGTCATGCTCGCACATCCAACGGGTTTAGAAAATCAATTATCAAATTGCTTCAATACGGCGGCTGTATTATTGTTGCCACAGTCATTTTAAATATCATCCATGCATCTACCGAAACCTTCGGCCGGCAGTTTTCTTGGATATTCGGTGACATCATGCTATATCTAATAATATATATTGAAGTGGTATCAGTACTGGAAAATATGGAAGAGATGGCTCCGACAAGCTTTTTTGTGCGTATTTTTGTACGCCCTGTAAGGCGCATTATTACTTTTCAACTAAGAAATCTATTTCAGGATAGTGCACAAGAAGTGTTTCACACAGAAGAGCGTTAACACATTGACTTTTGGTATTTTCAACGATTACGTAATTAATTGAACATGGCCAGTTAATATAAGATCAATTATAGATAACCAGAATACAGAACGGTCACATATAACCGTGAATATTTTTCAAATAATTGACACCTTGTTTGGCCAAAAATTATAAGGCAAAATGAATAAGGAAGAAATTGAAAAACTAAATCTGGCTTTTGGTGAAAATCTTCGAAAAATTCGGGATTCAAAAAAAATTTCATTGCTGCAATTATCTTACAATTGCTCGATTGATGAAAGTAAGATATCGAAGATTGAGCATGGCAGGTTTAACATCAAAATGTCAACATTGTTTGAGCTGGCCAAGGGTTTAGATATAAGCCCTGAAAAGTTATTAAACTTTCCTTTTAACCAGGAAAAGTGAGGAACTGAAACTGCTACAGGCTTTATGAATAAACACCTTCTCTGTTATTGCTAACAGTATAAATATTTGCGGAAATGATTTTCGGTGAGGTTTGCAGATAAGTGCTTTCTACCGGGAAGGCGGCTTTGCCTGTTATATTCGGGTATAAAAGCTTTCAAAAAAAGAGGTGGAAACCCTGGCCTGAAAAGACCCGGAGACCACCTTCTACCTTCTAAACAAAATATTTATAGTAGAGTCCGTCGGCTACTACG
>JBCNOR010000028.1:0-17789 GCA_039593785.1 Niabella sp.
CATGCTTACCGTATTGGTGGTATTAAAAGTGCCCGAACGTTTTAGTTGTTTGAGCGCCAGGGCCGATTGCATCTCTTTATCAGAGAACTGCAGGGCTTTTAGTGAATCTACCTGGTACCATTCCGGATCGTGTATATAATTAATATAAGATTGAAGATTGATCAGATGTTTGGACTGCCTGGCTACCGGGAACAGGGTGCTGAGTGAATTCTGTACCGAAAAGCCATTGGCATGGGTGCGCTGATAGACGGGGATACCATCCAATTCGAGGGTAGAGCGGCTATTACTTCTGTCAATGGAAAAGACCAGGTCATTTTTAAAGAAGTTGGCTTTGGCATTCCTGTTTAAAGAGAAAGTAGCTTTCGCTTTTTCTGCGAGATCATTCAGGTCGCTTTTCCTCGTATAGTTAAGTGTGTTTAAAACAGTGCCGTCTGCATTAAGATTGGTAATGGACGTATTGGATGATCCCTTCAAATCTAATTCATGGTAAGTGTATAAGAGATTTGCTTTTGCTTCCCACTCATGTTTTAAGCTTTCCAGGAAATTTACGCCAACGGCATGCGACTGGTTAAACCAATACCTGCTTTGAGCAATGGATGCGGGCGGACTTACTGACGATGGTCTTAAAAAATCGCCGGTGCTGTTATCCTGCGACTGACCCATAAATCCGGATAAGTTGATGAAATTGCCATTTTCCGAAATGATATCTTCACCGGTATTATTCGATTTTATATTAAATAAAGCCTGCCGTTTTTTTGTGAATAGCATCGGTGTTAGTTTCAGGTTCCATAAAAATGGTGAAAGCCCTAATCCTAATAATCCCGATCCGGTCCACGTAACATTTTTTTTAAGTTTGATGTTAATCCCGGCATTCTCCGAAGGCACTTTGTCCTTCAGCATTTTTATAGGCTGATTGTTTTCTATCACTTCCAGTTTACCTACATCCTGGTGGGGAATAGAATTAGGTATAATGCCATACCTTCCCTGCATCAGGTCTTTCCCTTCAACGGTAAATTGATTCACATCCTTCCCCTGGTATTTGATTTTACCGCTTTCATCTATTTCCAAACCGGGCATTCTTTTGATAACATCGGCCAGGGTACGATCATTTTTATTAGCGAATTGTTCCACATCGTGCACAATGGTGTCGCCTTTCCGAAACATCATTGGATCTTTAACAAAAACCTCTTCCAGAACGGTAGCCTTCTCTTTTGCAATGAAATGTATTTCCTGTGTTTGATTAGCGATGGTTTTAATCTCAGTTTCATGGTTGAGTAAATTGAGCTTAACCTGTACCGAATCAAGGCCTGACTGTTGTATGATGGTAAATGCTCCCTTACTATCGGTCATTTTAAAGGCGATCACTTTATTGCTGCCAACGGGTGAGATGATAATACTGGCATTGACCAGTGGCGCTCCTGACTGATTTTTTACCGTGCCGCTAATAGTAACCTGTGCACATAGCATCATACTCATGCTCATGCAGATGAGCAAGGCGATCCATTTAATCATAAATGTTTTAGCGTTTAGTTAAGTTCCAGCCGGTTGTTATTTTTCTTCTCGGCTTCGGCTCTCCGGCGCTGAGCTTGTTCGGGAGTTATGTCATTTCCATTTTGATCTTTAAATACCCGAATGGTAGCCGTACTTCCGCTTGTAGGTGTTATGTTAGATGCTATGTTCTTCATCTGCAGTTTGGTGTTTTCCTCAACTTTTTGGAATTCCTTTTTTCCAACAAGCTGGGCGGCAGGTATGCTGCTATTACCATCGGTGATATTTTTTATTTCGGCCAGCTCAAAGACACAATGGTTTTTATCATCCCACATTTTTACAATCAAGCCCGGAAGTCCTGAGAATTTGTACGGACCATTGTTCACAGGAATGTCGGTTGTAAACAATGCATTCCAGTTTCTTCCGCCATAGTTTACTTTTGCCAATTGGCAATTATATTGGCCATATTTTTCTGTGTTTTCTGTCACAGTCCAGTTAAGTTTTGTCATATCCTCTTCGTAGCCATAAATTTCTCTAAGGAATTTCTGTTGAAATCTGATCTTACCATCATCGAATTTGTAGATCTCATAAATACCGCCGGTTCCCATATTAGATTTATTGATATTAATGCTCCTGATATTTTGGAGTCCTCCCTGTGCTTCTATGGCTTTGGTCATACTGTCAAGGTAAATGTCCTGTTTCAATTTGGTAAAGCTTACAAACCTGCTATGATCTTTAAAAATATCAAGGGCGTATTGATCCTTAGTTTTAGAAGCAATATCATTGGTGTCTCTCTGGAAGCTAAGATCGTAGATAATTCTTTGTGCCGGTTCATTTTGCGCAAAGCTTATTACAACCGAACAAAACATTAATGCAATAATAATTAAGCAGATTTTAATTGAGCTCTTCATAAACGAAAATTTACGTACGAATATATCGTAAATCTATTGAATAGTCAAAAAAGTTTGCATAAAAAAAATGGTGCAGTTGCCCGCACCATTCTAAAACTCAAAATATGAACATTCTTTATTGAAAAGACATCAGGATGGAGCTTTCTTTGCTTTCCAGCATCGATGAGCCCATTAAATATTCGTCCACTTTTCTGGCGCACTCGCGTCCTTCGCTGATAGCCCAAACTACCAGGCTCTGACCCCGACGCATATCACCAGCGGCGAACACTTTAGCCACATTAGTGGCATATTTACCTTCTTCAGCTTTTACGTTACCCCGGTTGTCAAATTCTACACCCAGCTCTTCCAGTAAGCCGGCTTGTTGCGGGTGTACAAATCCCATGGCTAATAAAGCCAATTCACAGGGTATCTCTCTTTCGCTGCCGGCCACTTCAGTGAACTTGGCAGGTTGACCCGGAGCCGGTGTAGCCCATTCAAGGTCTACCACCTTTAATGCTTTCAGATTACCTTGTTCATCGCCAATAAACTGTTTGGTAGCAATGCTCCAATGTCTTTGGGCGCCTTCTTCGTGGCTGGTGGTTGTTTTTAACAACATGGGGTAGGTTGGCCATGGCATTATATCAGTTCTGTCTTTAGGAGGCATGGGCAATAGCTCAAACTGGGTTACAGATGCTGCTTTATGCCTGTTGCTGGTTCCTACGCAGTCGCTACCGGTATCTCCGCCACCAATAACCACTACATTTTTACCGGTTGCTAAAAGCTCTTCGGATAATATATTGCTTTCGATATCAGCATTGGCCAAAAAGTCTTTGCCTGCTACACGTTTGTTGTTCTGTTTTAAGAAGTCCATTGCAAAATGAACCCCTTTCAGCTCACGGCCCGGAACGGGCAGGTCACGTGGTACGGTACTGCCGCCGCTCAGAACAATGGCATCAAACTGACGCATCAGGTCGCTTATTTTTACGTTCTTGCCTACATTAGCATGGCACTTAAAAGTAATGCCCTCTTCCTGCATTAATGTAATGCGCCTGTCGATCACCCATTTTTCCAGCTTGAAATCAGGAATACCATAGCGTAATAATCCGCCGGGTTGCTCATCGCGCTCAAACACGGTAACGAGGTGGCCGGCATAATTAAGCTGGGCTGCTGCTGCAAGACCTGCAGGTCCGCTACCAATAACCGCAACTTTTTTACCCGTTCTTACATTGGGCGTTTTTTTCGTAACAAATCCTTTTTCAAAAGCTATTTCTATAATATGCTTTTCTATTTCTTCGATAGCTACCGGAGGCTGATTGATACCCAACACACAACTCATTTCACAAGGTGCGGGGCAGATACGACCCGTGAACTCAGGGAAATTATTGGTAGAGGCTAATATTTCATAAGCTTCGCGGTATTCTTTGCGATAAACGGCATCATTGAATTCAGGAATAACGTTGCCTAAAGGACAGCCGCTATGACAAAAAGGAATGCCACAGTCCATACAACGGGCAGCCTGGTTATTTAGTTTTTCCTCAGGGAAAAGTTGTACGAATTCGCGATAGTGCTCTAATCTTTCTTCCACTGGTTTTTTGGAAGGCAGTTCTCTTGTAAATTCTAAAAATCCTGTTGGTTTACCCATTTCTTATTTTAAAGTTTAGGTTCGAAGTTTAAAGTTTAAAGATTGCAAAGTGTAATAACCTTGACCCTTAAACTTTAAACCTTCAACTATTTACGCAATTTGTTTTTGTTCAATTTTAGCCTGCATGATCTTTTTGTATTCGCTAGGGTAAACCTTTACGAAGTTTTTAAGCTGGTTGTCAAAGTCATCCAGTACAAATTTGGCTACTGTGCTATTGGTATATTGGTAATGCTTTTCTATTTCTTGTTGTAAGAATGCTGCATCAGCACTATCTACCGGATCAAGCTCCACCATTTCCATATTGCAGTTGCTTGCAAATTTCTGCCCTGCATCGTAGATATAGGCAATACCACCGCTCATACCCGCAGCAAAATTGCGACCCGTATCTCCTAAAATAATAGCGCGACCACCAGTCATGTATTCGCAACCATGATCACCTACACCCTCTACTACCATAGTGGCTCCTGAGTTACGTACGGCAAATCTTTCGCCTGCTTTACCGCGTATATATGCGCTGCCGCTTGTTGCACCATAGAAGGCTACGTTGCCGATAAGGCTGTTATCTTCAGGTACAAATCCGGCTTTCTTATCAGGATAGATAATCAGTTTAGCGCCACTTAAGCCTTTACCAAAATAGTCATTGGCATCACCTTCCAGCTCCAGGGTAATACCCTTGTTACAGAAGGCGCCAAAGCTTTGACCGGCTGTGCCTCTTAACTGTAAATGGATCGTATCTTCAGGCAACCCTGCGTCACGGTATATTTTTGTTAATTCGTGCGATAACACTGTACCCGCTGCACGGTCCGTATTCACAATATCAAAGGATGCTTTTACCGGTGTACCGTTTTCAAGAGCAGGTTTTGCGGCTTCAATAAATTTCCAGTCGATAATCGTATCTAATCCGTGATCTTGTTCTTCGTAATTGTAAATGCCCACACCTTCTTCAGCCGGCTCCTTGTAAAGAATAGGAGAAAGGTCTAAGCCTTTGTATTTCCAATGATCAATACCCTCTCTTATTTTCAATTCATCTACCTGGCCTACCATTTCGTTAACGGTTCTAAAGCCCAGCTCAGCCATTATTTCACGCATTTCCTGAACGATGAATTTAAAGAAGTTCACTACGGCATCTGCAGTACCGGAGAAACGTTTTCTCAGGTCTGGGTCCTGTGTAGCTACACCTACCGGGCAGGTATTCAGATGACATTTACGCATCATGATGCAACCTTCAACCACCAGGGCCGCTGTTGCAATACCCCATTCTTCAGCGCCTAATAAAGTAGCAATCACAATATCACGACCTGAACGCATCTGGCCATCGGTTTGTAAAACCACGCGGCTGCGTAATTTGTTTTTAACCAGTGTTTGCTGTGCTTCAGCCAAACCTAGCTCCCATGGTAAACCTGCGTGACGGATAGAGCTTAAAGGGGAAGCTCCTGTTCCACCATCATGACCGGCGATCAGTACTACATCGGCTTTTGCTTTGGTAACACCTGCGGCAATGGTACCTACACCTGCTTTACTTACCAGCTTTACGTTGATACGTGCATGGCGGTTGGCATGTTTCAGGTCAAATATTAATTGCGCTAAATCTTCAATAGAATAAATATCGTGGTGAGGGGGAGGAGAGATCAAACCAACACCTGGCGTTGAGTGCCTGGTGCGCCCGATCCAGTCATCCACTTTGTCACCAGGCAACTGTCCGCCTTCGCCCGGTTTTGCACCCTGCGCCATTTTGATCTGTAGCTCGTCTGCTTCGGTAAGATACAGGCTGGTTACACCAAAACGTCCGGAAGCAACCTGCTTGATAGCGCTACGCATGCTATCGCCATTCTCCATTGGTTTATAGCGGGCTTCATCTTCACCACCCTCGCCGGTATTACTTTTACCACCTAAGCGGTTCATGGCAACTGCCAGCGTGGTGTGCGCTTCCCAGCTGATAGAGCCAAAGCTCATAGCGCCGGTAGCAAATCTTTTATAAATATTTTCTGCAGGTTCTACCTCATCAATAGAAATTGAAGGACGAGAGCGTTTGAAATCGAACAGGCTGCGGATGGTGATCGCTTTTTTACCCTGCTCGTCAATAACTTTCGTGTATTTCTTAAAGGTGTTGTAATCGCCCATTCTTGTTGAATATTGCAACAGGTGAATGGTTTGCGGATTAAACATATGTGCCTCCCCTTTGCGTTTCCACTGGTAAAAACCACCGGTAGGTAATTGGTCAACCGGTAATTTTTTGCGGGTAAAGCTGAACTGGTGTTTCGCCAGCGCCTCACGCGCAATTTCATCTAGTCCCATACCTTCAATACGGGAAGTGGCATTGGTGAAGTAATTGTTTACTACTTCTTTATTTAAACCGATGATCTCGAAGATCTGCGCACCCTGGTAAGACTGCAGGGTAGAAATTCCCATTTTCGAGAACACTTTTAACAGGCCATCACTTACCGCTTTGATGTAATTTTTATTAAGTTCCTCGATGGATTTATCGGTTTTGATTTTTCCTGTTTCTTGCAATAACTTAATAGTAGAGAAAGCCAGGTAGGGGTTAATTGCTGTAGCTCCAAAGCCTAACAGGCATGCAAAGTGGTGCACTTCCCAAACATCGCCCGCTTCAACCACAATACCTACTTTGCCACGTAATCCTTTTTTAATAAGGTGATGATGTACCGCTGAAACAGCCAGTAGTGAAGGTATTGCAGCGTGATCGCCATCAATAGCACGGTCTTGTAATACCAAAACTTCGAAGCCATCATTTACGGCATCTTCTGCATAACGGCATAATCTTTCTAATGCACGACGCATAGAACCGGCTTTGCCATCGGCTACAAAATAGCACTGGATGGTTTTTGCCTGGAAGCTGCCCGTATCAATACTTCTTAATTTCTCTAATTCATAGTTGGTCAATACCGGATGCTTCAGCGCTACCACATGGCAATCCATTTCATCTTCAATCAATAAGCTGCCGTTATTGCCTACAAATGTAGCCAGGGACATTACCATTCTTTCCCGGATAGGATCGATAGGAGGGTTGGTTACCTGTGCAAATAATTGTTTAAAGTAGTAGCTTAAATGTTGCGGCTGGTCGCTCAGGATCGCTAATGGGGTATCCACACCCATAGAACCGATCGGCTCTTTACCACTGGTAGCCATGGGAAGAATGATGTTCTCTACATCTTCAGATGTATATCCAAAAGCTTTTTGATACTTAAATATTTGTTCTGCGCCCAGGTCGCTAAACATTACGCGGGGCTCAGGCAGTTCGGTTAACTTAATTTTATACTGGTTCAGCCAGTCTGCATAAGGTCTTTGGTTGCAGATATTGCTTTTCAATTCATCGTCGCTGATGATGCGGCCTTGTTCCATATCAACCAGGAACATTTTACCGGGCTGTAAGCGACCTTTTTCAATAATAGTGCTTTGATCCACTGGTAATGCACCTGTTTCAGATCCCATGATAACGCGGCCGTCTGTAGTAACGCAGTAGCGTGAAGGGCGTAATCCGTTTCTGTCCAATGTAGCTCCGATCATTTTACCATCAGTAAATGAAATAGAAGCCGGGCCATCCCATGGCTCCATCAGGCAGGCGTGAAACTCGTAGAATGCTTTTTTAGCCGGGTCCATTTCTTCGTTGCCGTCCCAGGCTTCAGGAATCAGCATCATCATTACGTGTGGCAGCGGGCGGCCCGTTAATGCCAGCAGCTCGATCATGTTATCCAGGCAAGCCGAGTCACTCTGGTCGTTGCTTACAATAGGCACCAACATATCCATCTCCTCGTCGGTAAATAACGGGGATTCGAAGCTTGATTCAGCCGAGCGTAACCAGTTCAGGTTACCTTGTAAAGTATTGATCTCCCCGTTATGTGCAATAAAGCGGAAAGGTTGTGCCAGCCTCCATGAAGGGAAGGTGTTAGTAGCAAACCTGGAGTGTACCAGGCCAAAAGCACTAACAGCACGTTTATCTGACAGGTCGTCATAATACTCACGAACCTGGTGGCTGGTGAGCTGACCTTTGTATATTAAAGTACGGCAGGATAGTGAAGTGATATAAAACCCGATTGGATCTTTCTTCACCGCATTGCCGGTAATATGTGTGGCATATTTTCGTAAAACAAACAGCTTTCTCTCAAATTCGATGGCTGTTTTTACATTGGCAGGGCGCTCAATAAAAACCTGCTCAATGGCTGGCTCTACATTTAACGCGCTTGGACCGATACCGGAATTGTTAACCGGAACCGGGCGCCAGTGAATGACGCGCATACCCATTTTTTCAGCGGCGCGATTAAAAATGTCCCGGCACTCTTCACGCACCCTTAATTCTTTGGGAAAGAAAACCATACCTACGGCATACTCTTCGATTGCGGGAAGTGTAATACCTAAATGTAATAATTCATCATAAAAAAACTCATGAGGAATCTGGATCATGATACCTGCACCGTCGCCGGTATTGGTCTCGCAACCGCAAGCACCCCTATGCTCCATATTTTCGAGAATGGTCAGCGCATCGGAAATGGTCTGGTGATTCTTATTGCCTTTAATATTGGCAACGAAACCAATTCCGCATGCATCGCGCTCAAAAGATGGGTCGTAAAGACCTTTGTTTTCTGTCATAGTTCCTTATAAAAGTTTTACAAAAAATTTTGGCTTTTCAAAATGGGGAAGGCAATCGAGAGCCGTGTAAATTAATTAAAAAAGTTGATAATTTGACAAAGCGACTGCTTGGGCGGTCTAAAATTATTGTTTGTTCAAAAAATAAAATAAAATATTAGATATTTTCTAATGGATAGCCTATTTGTTAGTGGCTATCTATTGGTAGGATAGTTTAATGGAGGTACGGTTTTCTAATCGCAAATTAATAATAAATAGTAGCACTGACAATTATTATTTTGATAAGGTGCAGATGCCTGATTAAGCTATTTTTTATGAGTATTTTATGTATAGCCTCATATTTTAATTTTTCACAGTAAGCATGAAAACCGGCTGAAATAGCAGGTTTACGGAGAGGGTTCAGGGCTTGTTTTTAACTACTCTGAAACCCTGGTTGCTAAAGGAAGCATGTGGATTTACCGAACCGATATCTTTTGTGTTGAAGAAGCTACAGGCATTGGCGCTGCACCACCAGGAGCCGCCGCGGGCATGCGCTACTTTCCGGCCATTGTCACGAGGCAAAGAGCCCGAGCAAAATTCAAAAACATTGCCCAGCACATCATAAAGCCCCAGCGGGTTGGGTTTAAAACTGGCTACCGGGGCGGTGTAAAGAAAACCATCGCTATGATCGGGTTTCAGATGATCGTTGCCATGCCAGATATTGGCGTAGCTCCTTATATTTTTGAGGGTAACTTTCCGGAAGTATTTTGAAGGTGTACCGGCTGTTGCCGCAATTTCCCATTCTTCCAATGAGGGTAACCTAACACCTGCCCATTTACAATAGGCCAGGGCATCATTATAGCTGATACCCGTTACCGGGTGGTTCATTTTGTTTTTGATGCTACCTCTTGTAATTCCGTTAGGGTAACGCCAGTAAGCGGTGCTGTCGGTTATCCATCTGAATTCTTCCAGCCCGGGTTCAAATACAAGCGCATCTTTATATCGCTCGGCTTCGGTAATGTAGCCGGTAAATTGTACAAATTTTTCGAACTCGCCATTAGTGAGCTCATGGGTCGCAATGTAAAAAGAGTTTATGCTTACTTTCCTTAGCGGATTTTGTATATTACTTTTTTCACCCACTTCGTAGATGCCGGCGGGGATGTAGGCCCACAGGCCATCCTGGCTCAACAGCATTGGCGGGTAAGTGATGGCCCAGAGCAGAACCGGCAGGATATGCCATTTAATTCTTTTGCGCATCCGGCTTTTTTGAGTGATAGTAGGCCTGTGCCCGCTGTAGGGTCAACTCCTCATTAGCTTTGTTAAAGGCCATGGATGATTCATAGTTATCTGCCATGCCATACAAGTTTTTGTAGGATTTTGATTGAACGAAACCGGCATATTTGCCTTTTTTCATTAATAGCATCAGCGTTGTTAAAACGTCTTTGTCTTTTTTATTTTCTTTATAATAGGAGATCAGGAACGGGATCATTTCCCAGGCATGGATCTCCACCAGCGCATCCTTGTAATTCACGCCCATTCGTTTACTTCGGGTAACGGATTCTTTAATAATTGCCATAACAGAGTCCCTGTTTTTAGTAAGGAATTGAAGTTGCCGCTCGCTCCAGGTTTCTTCATTCATCCATGATATCAGGTAGCCGAATATTTTTTGGTCTTCGTTGGATTGTGGTACAAAGATGGCACAGTTCTGCGCGTACATTTCGGGGTGTATCATCGTATAGGTAAACTTCTCCCTGAGGGACAGTGCATCATAGTCTTTTTGAGAGAGCGGGCTGATGCCCATATCAGAATTATCCTCATCGGGTTGAGGTTGGATTTTGGTGATAAGCGCTTTTATTTTCGATAGGCTGTAAGGAGGAACTGATATTTGCGCACGAAATTCACGATAAGCGTCCATTTGTGAATAGGCCCTTGTATTTACCACACAGAAAATAATTATAAACAACAAAGCAGGTCTCATGGGTAACTATTTATAATAGACAGGCAATTTACTAATAAACAGTATTTATTCCCGGGTTAGCCTTTTTAGTTCACTCCAAACAGTGCCTATTTAAGTAAGGTTGGCTAAAACTCAAATCCTATTTTAAAAGAGATCCTGCGTAAGTTGTAATGCTTTGTTTCAATCAATACATTTTCTTCCGGCTCCATATTAGGCGCATACCTGATCCCGTAATTCTGTTCTTTATAACCTTTATAGGAATAACCTGCTGTGAGATTAACAGCTGTAGTTTTAAGGTGTATACTGTACCCTGCCCCAAGCTCATAATAGCTTCCGGGCCTACGTTTCATTGAAGTGCCTCGGCTAAAGGTTTGTCCTTCTGTCTCGGCTACAAAATTGACGCCGGCATCGGCGTACACAAATGGTGTAGACCCTGTATTCAGAAAATTTTTACGGATATCAAGAAACAAGGGCAGGGATTGCTGGAAATATGCATCGAGTCCACCGCCAATACCGGCAAACCAGGTGTTGAGTCTGGCACCATGAATAGTTTGAATAAGGACATTTATTTTATTGTCTCCCAATGGCACCCCGGCGTTAATGTGCCCTTTATATTGAAGCGGACGGTTTTGAGCGAGCACAGCGAGGCTAAATAAAAGAGCTGTTAGCATCATTAAGCACTTTCCGAAATGTACTCTCATTATTCTGTAATGGTTTAGTTCTTACTTACGTTAATAGTGCTCAAAAGCCTGATATTATTGGGGTCTTTGTAATCATATTGATATATCCCAGATTCGCAGCTTACAATGGCAACATCATTCAGAGGTATTACATCAAAAGTATTGATCCCTTTGATATGCTTTACCAGTTTCAAATCATTTACGTTGGTGATGTCATATATCTTAAGTCCATCTGTGCCATCACATATAAATAACAGGTTCCCGGATAATCCCAGGCCATGCGGGCTCGTCATTGGATATTTTTTGAGCAATGTGGGGTTGGTTAATGATGTTGTGGAATAGACTTGCAACTCGTTCACCCCATCCCAGCAGCGCGTGCCGTTTCTCAGGGTGACAAAGGCATGTGTTTCGTTGGCTACTACAGGGTCACAACTTCTTACATGAGTAACCGACGATAGTTGTGCCGGATCATCCGGATTAACCAGATCATAAATATACATGCCGTTTAATGAGCCGATGTAGAGGTTTTCTTTAAAGGGATAAATAGTTTCAATCAGCCAGCCTATTTGTTTTCTTTTTACAAATTCGGGTTTCATGTCTGTGGCGATATTAAATACGGATAATCCTGATCCATCCACGGTGAATAGGCGTTCTTTAAGGGCGGCGAACCTTGCCATCGAACCTCCTGTTCCATAAACTGCTCCCGCGGGTCCGGCCGGACCCATTGCAGCATTGCTAAACATAGGATTGCCTGTTGCATCAAAAAACATAAACTGAGCCTCCTCTTTGACAACATCCCCACTTGTTTCAATAAGCGTATCTTTTACGGTATAGTCAACAACAATTTTTGCATCAAGTGGTGTGGGTTGAGCGCCGGGATACCAGGGGAATACATTTTCAATGATATTTTTTACAGAAGGATTGGTTGGGTCGGTAATATCAATCGTCCATAATTCCCTGTTCATATCGGCATACAAGGCATTGTTTTTTGTAGCCATATCTACATTTCCCGGTACTTTTATAAAACCTATGTTTTTCGGAGCCGACTGGTTAGTGTTGTCTATGACATGTATCCCTTTCCAGGTTTCGGAAATGAGAAGATAATTGCCCTTTACATATATTTTACTTGGGTTTTTTAACGAAATGGGTAAGCTTAATTTTGCTTCTGAACGCACTTCGGCAAGTGTTTTAGTGACTGGTGTATAAAGTGTAATGTAGCGGGTTGACTTAAAACTATCTTTTACACAACTTTGCACTGTTGACAATAATATCAGTGCCAGCAACTGCAGCAGTATTGGATTTTGGCTGGCTGGTGTAGCTTTGTTTTGTTTTCTCATGATCGGCATTTTGAACTAAAACGTAATAGGAAGTCAAAGCGCAACACGTGTAAAATGTCTTTGGGCACAGAAAGACGACTTTTCATCCCGATTCACCCTTATTCAATACGGCAGTTATTGTGTCGCTTCTAAACCAGGTAAGCAAACAACGCGTTGTCTTTGTTGAGCTCTTTGTACTGAACATTGTATTGATTCATTCTTTCCATCAGGCTATAGTAGTCGATCTTTGCCTTCAGCTCTATACCTACTAATGCAGGTCCGCTTTCCTTATTGGTTTTTTGCATGTATTCGAAGCGGGTAATATCGTCATCGGGGCCCAGCACATTGCTTACAAAATTCTTTAAAGCGCCGGGACGTTGCGCGAAGTCGACCAGGAAATAATGTTTTAGTCCTTCATATTGCAGGCTGCGTTCTTTTATTTCCTGCATACGGTCTATATCATTATTGCTGCCGCTGACAATGCAAACCACATTTTTGCCTTTAATGCCATCTTTCATCAGGCCAAGCGCAGCAATGGATAAAGCTCCGGCAGGTTCTACCACTATGGCGTCTTTATTGTATAGTTCCAGTATAGTAGTGCATATTTTTCCTTCAGGTACCAGCACCACCTTATCCAATATGTCCTTACACATGCTGAAGGTCAGGTCGCCTACTTTTTTAACCGCCGCTCCATCTACAAACCTGTCGATACTGGTAAGCTCTACCGGGTGCCCTTCTTTTAGTGCTTCCGTCATGGAAGGTGCTCCTTCCGGCTCAGTGCCTATTATCTGCGTAGAAGGGCTGGCCAGGTGCATGAAGTTGCCAACACCTGCACATAAACCGCCGCCGCCGATGGGGAGTATTACATAGTCGATATGTTCCAATTGTTCGCTGATCTCCAGTGCCACTGTAGCCTGTCCTTCGATGACTTTCATATCATCAAACGGGTGCACAAAGGTCATAGTGTTTTGTGCAGTAAATCTCTTGGCAGCATTAGCGCAGTCGTCATAGGTATCGCCGGTTAAAATAACTTCGATATTGTCTTCACCAAACATTTTTGTTTGGGTTATTTTTTGTTTTGGTGTGATGGAAGGCATAAAAATAGTGCCTTTAATGTTCAAAGCTTTGCAGCTGTAGGCAAAACCCTGTGCGTGGTTGCCCGCACTTGCACATACAACGCCTCCTTCCAGTTGTTCTTTGGGAAGGCTGCTCATCATGTTATAGGCGCCCCGGAGTTTATAAGAACGCACTACCTGTAAGTCTTCCCGCTTTAAGTAGATGTTCGCTCCAAACTGTTTGCTTAGTGTTGCGCTTAATTGCAGGGGCGTTTTGGACACCACCTGTTTTAGCCGGGCGGCTGCTTCCTGCACTGATGAAATGGATAGGGTACTATGAGATAACATGTTGATTGATTCTGAACCTTCAAAATTACAGGGATTTTACGGGCAATTTTCAATAAAGCCCCGATCTCTTTTTGATGGGTTCTATTTCTTTATTATGTTAGCAACATAGATATACAATTTTTATCTCCATGAGTCTACGTATCAAGCATACTGCGTCAGCCGTAAATATATTTACCGTCATGACCAACCTGGCGCGCCGGGAAAATGCCTATAACCTGTCGCAGGGGTTACCCGATTATCCTATTGCTCCCGAATTAAGTGAGCTCTTGCGGGAGGCCGTTATAGAAGGCCATAACCAGTATGCGCCCATGCAGGGGCTTGTGCAGTTAAGAGAAAATATATCCGGTACTTTGAATGATCGGTATGCCACGGGCTTTTGTTCGCCGGATACGGTTACTATAACGCCCGGCGCTACCTACGGTATTTATACGGCGCTTGCAGCCATTATAGAGAAGGGAGATGAAGTTATTAACCTGGAGCCCGCTTTTGATTGCTACCTGCCTGCTATAGAGATCAATGGCGGTATCCCTGTAAGCGTAACGCTGGGTAGTCATGATAATTTTGCTATCGACTGGGAAAGGATACGAAATGCGATCAGTATAAAAACAAAAGCTATCCTGATCAATACCCCTCACAATCCTACAGGTTATGTGTGGAGTCAAAGTGACTGGGACCAGCTGGCAACTATTATTGATGGCCGGGATATTTATGTTGTTTCCGATGAGGTATATGATAGCATTGTGTTTGACGGACAGCAGCATATACCCGGATTTTTACAATCTTCATTCAATAACAAGATTATTTCTATCTACTCCTTTGGAAAGGCTTTCCATATTACCGGATGGAAAATAGGTTTTTGTGTTGCACCCGAAGCGATAACGGAAGCATTCCGCTCTATACACCAATATCTTACTTTTAGTGTTAACACGCCTGCACAATATGCTTTGACCAAATACCTGGGAGTATATGACCCGCAGGAAGCTGCCTGTATGTTGCAGGCCAAAAGGGATCTTTTAATTGATGGTTTAAAACCTTCACCGCTAAGACCACTGGCGACCAGTGCGGGTACTTATTTCCAGTTATATGACTATTCTGCAATAAGCGACTTAAATGACGTTGAATTTGCCCAATGGCTGACCGTGGAGCATAAGGTAGCGACGATACCTTTGAGCGCTTTTTATAAAACACCGCAAAAAGACCGGATCGTGAGATTTTGCTTTGCCAAAAAGGATGAAGTCATTGAAAAGGCGGCGGAAATCCTCCGGCATATTAGTTAAAGCTAGCAGGGATAGTATAGATCTTTTATTGAATTAGTGTTATATTTGAGCAACTAATTACTTCAATATGAGAAATACGATTCTGATTTGCCTGCTCTGCATCAGCTTACTTTGTTGCTCCAAAAAAGAAGAAATAAACGACGGCAACATACCTCAGGACATTCCGGCATGGTTACAGGTTAAGATTGCCGGCATACAGAAAGAGGAACACAGTCAATTATATGTTGTAAGTGAGTACCGGATTGGCGGAGTGACATTTTATAACATTACAAAACCTATTAACTCATGCATATTTTGTGAGTTATATGATGTAAAAGGAATACGGGCCAATGTTTCGCTGGACGCACAAACGGAGGTGAAACAGGTAAGGGTGATCTGGCCTCTTACTCCATGAGCACAACACGATTCCTTTTAATTTTCGGAAACTTTTTTCCCGTTTTTTAGAATCAGTTTATGAGTAATAGACGAGGGTAGCTGTGTTTCGAAGTGACCTACGTAAATTATTGTAACCCCATTTTTACTTATTTCATCTACAAGGTTATTAAAGTACTGTGTTTGCTGCTGATCCAGCCCCTGGCATGGTTCGTCTAAAACCAGCAGCTGAGGGTTTTTGATAATGGTACGACCCAGCAAGGCCAGCCTTTGTTTGCCTAATGGCTGAGTACTTAATAGTTCGTTTTTAACGTCCTGCAGATCCAGGAACTCAAGTAATTCCTCTAACTGTTGTTTTTGCGTATAGCGCAGTTGCCTGTACAAACCATTACTGTCAAAGAACCCGGAGGCTAAACTTTCCAGGACAGTGGCATTGGCATCAAAATACCAGTGCAATTCAGGAGAGATCAACCCGATCCGCCTTTTGATATCCCAGATACTTTCTCCGCCGCCGCGTTGCACGCCAAATAATTTAATGTCATTGGCATAGGCCTGGGGATGGTCTCCCGTTACCAGGCTAAGCAGCGTGGATTTTCCAGATCCGTTATGCCCCTGTAACAGCCAGCGTTCGCCGGCGTTCACCTGCCAGTCAATCCCTGACAAAACTTCCTTATCATCGTACCTCACACGGATGTTTTTCATAGAAATAATGTTGTGCGAAGTGTATTGAGGACGCTGTAACAGGAAGGAGGGGAGGGGCTTCAGCGCCTTTTCATGAAAGTTCAGCGGCGTGTTGCTATTGATAAGTGTTCCATCCTTCATAAAGATGGTGCGGTTAATGCAGTCCGGCAGTTCTGTATCATTGCTGATAAGGATCAATGTGCCTCCTTTTTCGACATAGCTATTGAGTACCTGGTTAAGGTGTGCACGTGCTTTGACATCAAGCCCGGTATAAGGCTGGTCGATGATTAATAGCTGCGGACTTAGCCATAAAGCTTTGATCAGTTGTAATTTCTTATGCTCGCCGCTGGAGATTTCGAAGAGTTGCTCATCTAATACCTTTGCGTAATTGAATGTAGCGAGTAAACCGTTTAAAGCGGCGGTGTCTAATCCATGTTCTTTACCATATAATTCCAGTTCGCGGGCAATGGTAACCGTATCCCTTTTTTGCTGGTGATTGTAGCGTTGCTGGTAGTAAAAATTCCGGTCGCCTTCCAAATTGGTAAAACGGTACCAGCTTTCTACAAACTGCACCAACGGTTTGAGCGAAGAGGTTGAATTGAGATGAATATTCAGTTCTCCCGAATACTTTATGGATCCCGCGAGCACCTTACCCAGTGTGGTTTTACCGCTTCCGCTTTCTCCCCTTATGACACAGTTTTCTCCTTCCTGAATGGAAAGGGAAATATTATGTAAAACAGGATTTGCTTCGTATCGGGCAGAAAGGTCTTTGATATCTACAATCATACAGTTAAGGATAAATAATCTGATAAGAAAAGACCCGACAGGTGATTATGCCTGCCAGGTCTATGTAAGGTTAAATGATATTTAGTTCAATAACAGGATTAAGCAGTTTTAATTGCTTTCATCGCAGTCATTGCTTTACGCAATACGGCACCAACCCGTTCTACCTGGTGTGAACGGATGGCTTCATTTATTTCAACCAGCTCATGGTTGTCAACAGAACCATCTTTGCCTTCGTTGAAATTTTTACCTACCAAATCAGTATCTACTGTTTTCATGAAATCGGCCAGCAGTGGCTTACACGCCTGATCGAATAAATAACAACCGTATTCTGCAGTGTCAGAAATCACACGGTTCATTTCAAACAGTTTTTTACGGGCGATCGTGTTTGCGATCAACGGTGTTTCGTGTAATGACTCGTAGTAGGCAGATTCTGGCTTGATACCCGCTTCTACCATTGTTTCAAAAGCTAATTCTACACCGGCTTTAATAAAAGCAACCATCAATGTGTAGTTGTCAAAATATTCCTGTTCGCCTATTTTTACGTCGCCAGCCGGAGTTTTTTCGAATGCGGTTTCGCCGGTTTCTGCTCTCCATTTTAACAGATTGGCGTCGCCATTGGCCCAGTCTTCCATCATAATACGGCTAAACTCGCCGCTCATGATATCGTCCTGGTGCTTTTGGAATAAAGGACGCATGATTGTTTTTAATTCTTCAGC
>JBCNOR010000280.1:0-6728 GCA_039593785.1 Niabella sp.
GCTTGCGGCCAAGCCAGAACACGAAGGTCGCCACGAACATCAGGATGCCCGGAATGCCGAACGCCCACTGCGTATTTTCAGGTTTTTAAAATATATAAAAGATGAATTGCTGCTGGTGCTCGGCACCAGCTCATCGGAAGCTGCCCTGCCCAGCCTGATGCAGAAGATGGAAAGAGCCGGCTGCGCGAAACCTATCGTAGGATTGGTAGTTCCTACGGGTTATTCTTTTAACCTGGATGGCACCAATATTTACATGACCCTGGCAGCGCTGTTTATAGCACAGGCCTGTAATATTGACCTGCCTTTAGAAAGCCAGATTGTACTACTATTGGTAGCCATGCTAAGCTCTAAAGGAGCAGCGGGCGTAAGTGGGGCAGGATTCATTACTTTAGCTGCTACCCTGGCTGTAGTTCCGGAAGTACCCATTGCCGGCATGACCCTAATATTAGGTATCGACCGTTTTATGAGCGAATGCCGGGCCTTAACCAACATGGTGGGCAATGCAGTAGCAACAGTGGTGATTGCGCGCTGGGAAAAACAACTGGATAAAGAACAATTAAATGCAGTGCTGCATGAACAATCAAACGCCTAACAAAAAAGAACAAATATTGATAGCTCCTATCTTAATTTCCTAAACTCAATTTCAAAATCACCTGCCATGCTTGACCGCTTATTTTCGATGTTGGATGCCGTAAATCCTTTATCCTATGAGCTCCGGGAACATTTAAGGTCGATACTGGTGGCCAGGAATATAAAGAAAAGGGAAGTGCTTTTGCATCAGGGGCAGATTTGTGAATATATTTATTTTGTAAATGAGGGTTTGTTACGATGCTATTATGAAAAACATGATGAGCAGATTACATCATGGTTTATGAAAGAGAACGATGTGATCATTTCTGTAAAAAGCTTCTACACGCAAACGCCCAGTGTAGAAAGCATTGTTGCCCTGGAAAATACAGGGGTGCTGGGAATTCATTATAAAGACCTGCACCAAATATATGCTCAATTTCCCGAATTCAATATTACAGGCAGAATATTGACGACGCAATATTATATTCAAAGCGAAGAAAGGCTTTACTCCCTGCGCAGGGAAAGAGCCAAAGACCGATACCTGTCCCTGTTGCAAACGCAGCCGGAAATACTTAACCGGGTTCCATTAAAGTATGTGGCATCTTACCTGGGAATCAGTCTCGAAACTTTAAGCCGGATCCGATCTGAGCGATAACGGTATACCTGAACTACATGGATTCAACATACCGTATGGAGCCGGCTGCCATGCGCCTGCTACAACAACAAATAACGTCCGTAACAAAAAGCTGATCAGCTCAAAACTTTGATAAATATCAAAGTTTTGAATATACAATCAGACATAGATTTGTTTTCAAATGCCGGATCCATGATGACTAAGAACAGATAGTTGAATCATGGCTCTTTTAGCGTTGCAGACTTATCTATACTAAATGAAACAATACAAGGCTATATTAATATCGATGAGCGGTGTAAGGGTTTACAACCAGAAGCTTCTTGAACTTGGCCTGACACTTCCCGGCTTCGTGGAAAGAAGTAAGGTAATAGCCAGCCTGCCCAGCCTGGGACTACTGACGCTGGCATCGCATACCCCTGAAAACTGGGAAATAGCTTACAGAGAATTAGACCATTACACGGAGCAGGATATCCAGAACATTATTAATGAACAGCCCGACATTATTGCTTTGTCTTCGTTAACGGCAAGAATCAATGAAACATACGCTTTAGCTAAAAAATTCAGGCAATGGGGAATTAAGGTTATCATGGGCGGCTTACATGTTACGGCTATGCCTGCAGAAGCCATGCAGTTTGCAGACAGTGTGATCCAGGGAGAAGGCGAGTTAGCATGGCCCGCGCTGCTTCTTGATTTTGAACAGGGGAAACTACAACCGCGCTATAGTTCCCTTTCTAACAGCGGATTTAAATTTCACTTACATCAGGCTAAAATACCCCGCTATGACTTACTGGACATTTCAAGGTATAACCGGCTAACACTTCAAACCACAAGGGGCTGTCCTTTGCACTGTCATTTTTGCGCTGCATCCCGTACCCTAAGCTCCTATAAAAAGAAGCCCATCGAATTAATCGAAAAAGAACTGAATAAAATATTTGAAGTTTGGAACAGGCCGTTTATTGAGCTTGCTGATGACAATACTTTTGTTGACAAAACATGGTCGAAACAATTGCTGGATCTTTTTTCAAAGTACCCCATGAAATGGTTTACTGAAACAGACATATCAGTTGCACATGATGACGAATTACTGGAAAAACTGGCCAGGGCCAATTGTAGCCAGATCTTAATAGGCTTTGAAACCACCACCGCAAACGGGTTAAAGAACCTAGATAAAGCTAACTGGAAATACAAACAGTTTGATCATTATTTTAAGGCAATAGAAAAAATCCAGTCTTACGGTATATCGGTTAATGGGTGCTTTATATTGGGTTTTGACACTGACACTGTGGAAACCTTTAATACAACCGAACAGTTCATTAAACAAAGTAAGTTAACAGAGGTACAGGTAACCATGTTAACGCCATTTCCCAATACAGCCTTATATCATCAGCTGAAAGGCCAGAACAGGCTGCTACAGGAAAACTACTGGAACAAGTGTACGCTATTTGATGCCACTTTTCATCCTCAGAATTTTACAGTACAGGAGTTTGAAGGCCTGTTCCAAAACCTGATGACCCGGATCTACACAGATGAAAACAGGAAAGAAAGAAGAACGCATTTCAAAGCCATTTTCAAGGCAAAATCAAACTTAACAAACATATGAGCATAGTTAATTACATTTTGCAACTGCTTACTTTCCGGTTAACAGGAGAAGGTATGCAGAAGTTGAACAACCGGCACCTGATCGCTGGCATTTTAGGCACCTGGGTGGTGGGTATGGGTCGTTACTGGGATGACACGCAGGCCAGCTTACTACAGCACCTGGGTATAGGTTCTCTCATTTATATTTTTTTCCTGGCCGGCTTTATATGGTTGATTATTTTACCTTTCAAAATTGAAAACTGGAGCTATAGAATCGTACTGACTTTTATTGCACTAACCTCTTTTCCCGCGTTGTTTTATGCGATTCCTGTAGAACGTTTTTATTCGATTGCAACTGCCAACAAAATCAATGTATGGTTTTTAGCCATAGTAGCCCTATGGAGGCTTTGCCTTCTTTACTATTTTATAAAACACTATACAAAGCTATCTCCGGGCAATATTGTCACTGTCACATTTATGCCTATCTGCCTTATTATATCCGTATTAACGATACTGAATTTACATAATGTTGTTTTCGAGGTCATGGGTGGAATAAGAGATCCGTCGCCACACGACAGCTCTTACCTGATCCTGATGCTGCTAACAGGTCTTTCTATGCTTTTAGCTATTCCCCTGCTTTTAGCCTATTGCATTGGAATTTATAATAGCCGGAAAAGAAACAGCACGAAGGTATAAGATTTATTAGCGGTACAGCGCTTCTGATCGTTTGCAGCTGTGAATAAGCTGCTTAAAATTGTAGCAACAACTTAATTAAAAATGGGACTATTCGCGCTATGACGACTAGTCCCCATTTTAACTATCGCTTACAGGTAAAAGCTATTCAGCTTTATCAGCTACGGGTGTTTTACCCGAAAGTACATCGCTCAAAACCTCGTGCAGTCTTTCATCACGCAGATTGGAAGCAATGATTTTCCCCTCCTTATCTAACAGGTAGTTTTGAGGAACTGCCCGCACCCCATATCTCAATGCGATTTCATTACTCCATCCTTTTAAATCGGAAACATGTACCCATGGCAGGTCATCTTTATGTATGGCCGCGATCCACGCATCCCTGGTGTCCTTATCATCTAACGATACGCCGATCACCGTAAGCTTATCTTTATACTTATCGTACGCCTTTTTAAGGTTAGGGTTTTCGGCACGGCAGGGCTTGCACCAGCTGGCCCAGAAGTCAACCAATACATACTGTCCCCTGTAGTCGGCCAGGTGAACCAATTTTCCACTGGTATCTGCCTGCGAAAATGCAGGTGCAATATTTCCTATTTTGATCGTCTTCTCTGCGAGTATCCTGGTGTCCAGCGCCTTGCCGCCTCTCAGGCTGCGCACTTCATCAGTCAGGGCTAAAAAGACAGGTTCCAGCGAACTGAGCGGGTGCTTATTAGCTGCATCTGTAAGGGCATCGATCGAAAAAATAGACCCGGGATTACGTTTAGCAAATTCAATTTCTTTCAGCCGGCGATCTTCGAATTTTTGCTCAAAAGAATCGTAAACAGCTTTTGCTCTTTCATTTGCATCGGGCGCATTTTGCGGAATGGCGGCCATGGCAGCTTTCGCAGCCTCTATCATTACCATAAAATCGCCGCCGATCTCTTTTATATACGATTGAAACGCAGCCTGTGTAGGCGAGCCTGTAATCCGGGCCGATTGTACAGAGTCTTTAATCTCGATCTTGTAGTTTTCATTGGCCAGGTAAAAAAATAAACGATCACCTACATTCGCGATCCAGTATTTACCCTGGTTTTTATGATCCAATATCATGCGTGAGTAGGAAGGCTCATCTACTGTGCCCTTAAAAGAAAACTTCCCGTTTTTAATAATAGCTGAATCAGCTACACTACCCGATTCATTTTGATAATCCAGGTACACTTTTGCACCTTCCTTGCTGGCAGGCGCAGTACCCTCTAATTTAAATACCTTTTTCTGAGCGGCGGCACCCAGGGTTAGTACCATTGCTACCAGCGTGATCTTTATTACTTTCATGTATATATTTTTTGGGTGATCGATTGATTAATTTCTGATTTGTATATCTATGGGTGACCCCGGGATACCACCGACCCTGCTAAGCAGGTCGCCGTAGTTACCAACACTGATGTTTAAATAAACCAGGCTGTTCGCCGTTCCAACGATCAGCGTGTTCTCATCATCAGAAAGTTTAAGCATGGTTACATCACTGTTGAAAGTCGTGTTTAAGGTCCTTAGCTCTTCGTTAAGCGGATTGTAACGGTAGATGGCAGTTCCCGAAGCAATATAGATAGCGCCACTCCTGGTGGCGATCAGTTTGGTTTTACTGGTAAATAATTCCTGCCTTATAAAGGGTCGCTTATGACGTGCCGTAAAGGTAAAGGGCCCGCTAAAGTTTACGTTGAACATCAGCTCCTGCATAACGCCGGTATTATCCCTGCAATAAGCATAAGTGTCGGTGCTGTTGATCTGTACCATTTCGGTGAGATCCATTCCAACACCGGCAGGATCAAAAACCGTACGGTTTACCACGGTGTAATCCGTACCAAAGTAAGTAGGTGCTCCGTAAGAATTGATGCGTATAAATTGCTTTTTATTTTTTTCAAAAGCGATATAGGTAATGTTATTATTGATATTGGTCATTATAAAATGAGGATCCAGTTCGTATTCTCCGTTAGCAAACCCTCCAAACATTCCATACGTAGGCGACTGGTCCCAGGTAGTGGTTGCCCCTCCGTAAAACTTGCCGTTGATAACACCAACCATCACACCTTGCGGATTCTTTTGCAGGGAACCCACCTCTATTACTGAAGGCGGCGTAAAGAAATTATCTTTTAAAGTATTGGGATTTATCGCATCTTCCATCAATGTACTGACATTTAAACGAACACCCCCGTTTTTAGTAATGATCCAGTATCCCAACGGCGTATTACCGGTAAACTGGTTGGTAAGATAAAACAGGTGCAAAGGATTATCAGGCAGGATTTTATTGTTAATCGCTTCATACACCCTGGCCTGCACAGTGCCATCGGGTTTTACAAAAGAGAATTGTGTTGTTCCGTTTTCAATGCTTAAAACAGTGGTTCCCCTGGTAAATTCGGTTACGCCCTGTATCTCGAACCAATGAAAATATTTCATTCCATTAGTCTTATTATGCACGGTAAGCTTGGTGCGATACCTGCGCGACTGCAAGCCAAAAATGATGCGCAGTGAGGGGCCTGTGAAGCGGTATAACGTATCGCTGATAGCTTCAGGTACCATTATTCTCCATTCAAATTCAAGATCTGCACCGGCAGGCGCTGTTACCCGTGGCTCAATGATGAGGCTATCGCCCACATAGGCAGTGTATACCGTATCCAGGTTGGAAATAACCGGCTCTGCCGGAAGCGCTATATCGTAATTGCCTTTATCCTTAAAACAGGAAACCAGTAGCATACTGCCAACCACCAACAAAAAGCTATAGTGTCTGATCATTTTATTGTGTTTAACTTTCATTCATATATTTTTACCGGACAAGCCCCCCTATCTTACTTCCTGTCCATTTTCATCTATAAAGAAATACCTTCCTGATCCGGTATTTTTCTGCAGCAGTATTTTCTTATTTGGATTCTGAGGTGTGTAGAAATAATAAGCATCCGTACTGCCAGGAGTTACTACCTCCAGCACATAGCCCTTACCTGTATTATTGGCTACCCAATCAAAAGGATTATTGAGCATCACCGTCAGCAGGTTGGCGATGTACAAATTCTTTGGCGCATCCAGCCCAACGGTAGACAGCTCTGTAACGCCCGTCACAATTAAGAATAGCTGATGCTTCGTTCTTGAATAAGCGCCGCACCACATACTCCACCATGCAGGCTGCTCCAGCCTTGCAGAAAGCACCACCTTCGCCTTGACAATAGTTGGATTTTCTATACCAAAATCTCCCGATGCCCTTAATTTCAGGATGATGGTCCTGGAGCTG
>JBCNOR010000281.1:0-6718 GCA_039593785.1 Niabella sp.
GGAAGTCCTGGACCGCGCGGCGACGCCACCGGTGGATCGCCCAGCGTCGAGGTGCGGCCATAGTTCGAGTTGATGAGGTTCTGCTTCTGGCGCTGCAGCTGGATTCGTGGATACCGATTTTCCAGTGTTCAGGTTGGCTGAAGTATACCTGAACTATGCCGAAGCAGTATGGCGGGGAGGGGCTGGCGGCGACAATACAACTGCGCTGGGATATTTACAGGCCCTTGCCAGGAGAGCGAGGCCCGGAGACCCGTCTGCCTCAACTGTGCCAACGCTTACTGAAAACTATTTAATAGATGAGAGAGGACGTGAGTTGTTCTGGGAAGGGCACAGGAGAACCGATTTGATAAGATTTGGAATGTTTACAACAGGTAAGTACTTATGGGACTGGAAAGGGAATGTTCGAAACGGAACTGCTGTTGATGATAAATATAACGTATACCCCATTCCGGCAATCGACAGATCTTCTAACCCATCATTAATTCAAAACCCTGGCTATTAAAAAACGTACTGATATGAAGAATATTGTAAAATTCGTTTGCCTGGTCTGGCTGTTTGTTGCAGGCTGTACCAAAGAAGACAAGTTAGTAGTATTGGAGGGAGGAACGGCTCCGGTATTATCTGCTAATGTATCTACCCCCCTTATACTTAAAGAAGAAGAAAAACGTAATGATGCCATTAAGTTTTCATGGACAAATCCGAATTACTCCCTGAACACAGGACTGAGTTCTCAGAACGTAAGTTATCTGCTGCAAGTTGATAAGGCAGGAGGAAATTTTTCCACTCCGCTGTTGCAGGAAGTGAGCATCCTTTCAGAATTGTCCAGGAATTTCACAGTTCAGGACCTGAACGCCATTTTAACTAAGATGGATTTGGAGGACAATGTTTCGCATAATTTGGAATTTAGGATCAAAAGTACGCTGGGTGCTACAGCAGCTCCGCTTTTATCTAATTCATTGTCGCTAAAAATAACGCCCTATTTGGATGTAGTAGTTCCGGTACCTGAATCAGGAACCCTGTATGTGACCGGCAACGCTACCGCCAGTGATTGGACAAATAGCCCGCCTGAATCACAAAAAATGACTCAGGTTAGTAAAACGGAGTACACCATTACTTTGACTCTTATGGGCGGAGATAAATACATCAAATTTGTAAGTAAGCCCGGTAGCTGGCAGCCACAATATGGTGGTTCAACTGCTGATGCAGGTACGTTAGCATATAATTTGGGAGGTGGAAGTGATCCGGATGCAATTCCAATTGCCAGTAACGGCACGTATAAGATCACTGTAAATTTCAAAACCGGCAGATACACCGTAGTAAAACAATAACCCTACTCATAAATTACTTAGTATGAAAAATATTTTTCCATTTTCTGTATGCATATTGGGGGCGTTATTGTTTTTAGTGTCCTGCGAAAAAACAGAAGACCTGCCGCATTACCAGGAGAGTACTGTTACCCAACTTTCTGTTTCGGCAAGTACTATTAACGTGACGGCTGCCAATGCCAACCAAAATGTAGTTACATTTTCATGGACAGATGCGGCAATGGCTACAGATTCAGCTAATCAAAAGTATATAATAGAAGTTGCGCCCAAGGGAAGCAGTTTTGCTAACCCTATATTTTACACGGTTTATGGGGTTCAACAACTTTCCGTAAAAGGAGCTGACATTAATAATTATCTGGTGAAACTGGGCGCCAATTATGGTGCAGCTACCCAGCTGGAAGCCCGTTGTATATCTTCGTATCGAAATAACAATGATCAAAAGGTTTCCAACGTTATTGCGCTCACCGCCAGCGCCTATGCGGTACCATTTACAGTAACAGCAAGCGCGACGGGACCTTTTGAGCCTACCATTGCCACAAAAGATAATGAGTTGGCAAAGCTAACCTGGGGCGCTCCAGACTATGGCGCTGCTACACTTAGTTACGTACTGGAATATGTTTTGAATGGAGCTGGTTTTAATAATCCTAAAACGATTGCATTAACAGCAGGAGAAATGGACAAAGGCTTAACAGGAATGGAGCTTTACCAGATGGCAAATACCTCTGGTGTACCAATGGGTACTTCGGGCAAAGTTGATGTGAGAATTAAAGCTGTAATTGCAGGTACGAATCAAATATCTTACTCCAATACTCTTACACTAACCATTAAGCCGGTGGAAATGACCCTGTATATGTACCTGCCCGGAGATTACCAGGGATGGAACCCGGGATCGGCGCCAAAACTTGCGTCAACCGATGGAATCAATTTTGAAGGATATATTTGGGTACCTGCTGGTGGTACAGGAGAGTTTAAAATAAATGTTGCTCCTGACTGGGATCATGCCAACTATGGTGGTACATCAGGGGCGACTGGTGGAGTCTTAGATGCCGGCGGGCCAAACCTTAAATGGCCGACAACTGGCACATATTATTTAGTAAAAGTAGATATGAGCACAAAAACGTGGACAGTTGCAAAGACGGATTGGAAAGTTATCGGCTCAGGCACTCCGGGTGGTTGGGATAGTGCTACGCCTATGACTTATGATGCTTCTACAGGTAAATGGAAAGTTACGCTTACGACAAGTGCTGGTGAATTTAAGTTTCGTGCTAATGATAACTGGGATTTAAGTCTTGGTTCAGGCTCAGGTGGTTACTTAACCGCCAATAACGGAGGTAATTTGCCTATAACTGCTGGCACCAAAACTATTATTTTAGATTTAAGCAATCCATTAAAGTATACGTATATCGTTCAATAGTGCCAGTCAATTGAATCAACGAATAAGGGCTGCCTCGGTTTAGAGTGCAGCCTTTTATATATGTCTTTTATAGATGATTGGGAAAATAAAATGTATGTTCCAACAATTCAGGTAAATATATTTCCCAGTTCCACAGCAATACTGCAATCGGTAGAAAGTTCGAAATGGTATGGTGTAGTAAAAAACTAGAATAACATTTAAATGCAAACTCCAGGGGAATGCTGTTCAGAAAGTAAGCATTTCGCGCTTATAGCGTTCTGAAGTTCTTGTAATAAGTAAGTCCACAATATGCACAATATTTCCTTCAAAAGTCATTTTATTGCTTGTTTTATATGTTGGCTTAAAAATAGTGTCAAAATTTTTATTGAAAATCAATATATTGTAAAGGTGCTGTAAAAAATAACGCCTTTTTTTGCTCCTTTCTTGTCATATACTACCTACTTTTGCACTCCCAATTCCGATTTGGTCGGGAGGGACCGGGGGATAGCCCGGTTTTTTATAACAAATAGAATTTAAAAAAATGAGCAAACAACATTTCACCACGAAACACGCGAACGAGGCTACTGTGCAGCGTAACTGGTACGTTGTAGACGGTACTAATCAAACCGTAGGTCGTATGTGTTCCCGTATTGCCGCTATTTTACGCGGTAAACACAAGGCGTCTTACACTCCACACGTTGACACAGGCGACTATATCATCGTTACCAACTGTGAGAAAGTTAAATTAAGCGGTAAAAAGCTGGATCAGAAAGTATACGATACCTTCAGCGGATACCCAGGTGGCCGTAAAGAAGAAGTAGCAAGCGATTTACAAAAACGTCGCCCCGAAGTAATTATCGAAAGAGCGGTAAAAGGTATGCTGCCTAAAAACCGTTTAGGCCGTAAGATGTACAAAAAATTATTTGTATACGCTGGTGGTACGCATCCCCACACTGCACAGCAACCTAAAGAACTTAAATTTTAATTAGTACAAAGTATTTAGCGCCTTAGTATTTAGATGCGAATCCAACAATGTCTAATATCTAATTACTAATTACTAACTACTAAAATCTTCAAATAAATGGAAAAACAAAAAAATGCAGTTGGTCGCCGTAAAGAAGCAGTTACCCGTATTTTCATCAGCAGGGGTACTGGTGCTATCACTGTAAACGATAAAGACTATAAAAATTATTTTTCACTGGTATATCTTCAAAACCAGGTGGAGCGCCCTTTAAAAACAGTTGAAGCTGCAGATAAATTTGATGTAAAGATCAATGCTGCCGGCGGTGGTGTTAAGGGCCAGGCTGAAGCTGCTATGCTGGGTATTGCCCGTGCTTTGGTAGATGTTAATCCTGAATATCGCCCTGCTTTAAAAGCTGCGGGTTTGCTGAAACGCGATCCGCGTTCTGTTGAGCGTAAGAAATTCGGTCATAAAAAAGCAAGAAAGAGCTACCAGTTCTCTAAACGTTAATTTGTTTAAATGTTTAAAGTTTAAGGTTAGCATCCTTAAGCAAACTTTAAACTTTTTACTTCAAACTTTAAACTTATACTTTAAATGGAAAATAATAATACATCATTACAACAGCAGCTTCTGGAAGCGGGTGTACATTTCGGTCACTTAAAAAAGAAATGGAACCCTAAAATGTTGCCTTACATTTTTGCTGAGAAAAAAGGTATCCACATTATTGATCTGAACAAAACTGTTGAGTGCCTGCAGGAAACTGCAGCTGCAATGAAACAAATTGCACGCAGCGGTAAAAAAATATTGTTTGTTGGTACTAAAAAACAAGCAAAAGATATCGTTACAGAATGCGCACAGAAAGTAGGCATGCCTTATGTTACTGAGCGTTGGTTAGGTGGTATGTTGACTAACTTCAATACTGTACGTAAGAGCGTTAAGAAAATGCAGAGCATTGAAAAAATGCTGGCCGACGGTTCTTTCGACAGCATTACCAAAAAAGAGCGCCTGACTTTAACACGCGATAAAGAAAAAATGGAAAAAGTATTAGGCGGTATCGCTCAACTGGGCCGTGTACCTGCTGCTTTATTCATTGTTGATATTGGTCATGAGCACATCGCACTGGCTGAATCAAAACGCCTTGGCATCAGCACTTTTGGTGTGGTTGATACCAATTGCGATCCTAATAAAGTTGATTTTGCAATTCCTGCAAACGATGACGCTACAAAATCTATCGCGATCGTAGTAAATTATATCACTGCTGCAATCGAAGAAGGCCTGGCTGAAAGACAAGCCGCTAAAGATGAGGATGTAGAAGATAACTTCTCTGACGAGAATGAAAAGCAAGCTGCAAAAATACAAGCTGAAGCTGAAGCTGAAGCTGGTCGTGGACGCGGTGGACGTGGTGGCGGACAAGGTCAGGGTCAAGGCGGTCAGCGCAGAAGAAGCACTGGCGGCGGTGGCGCGAGAAGCGGGGCTCCAAGAAGATAATTCGCATTGAGTTAATAGTTCATGGTTGATTGTTCATAGCTATGAACCATGAACTATGAACTTTTTTATTGCCAACAGGCGAATACACTTTAGCTATAGTAGTGTAAAATATTTCCTGCTGGCTTAATAATTAAATAAAATTAGATTACTACAGTTTGGTTTATGTTTGAAATAACCTTTAAACAATAAACCTAAAAAATAAAAAATTATATGTCTTATTCACCTACAGCACAAGAAATTAATAAGCTGCGCCAGGCTACTGGTGCGGGTATGTTAGATTGTCGTAAAGCACTTACAGAAACAAATGGTGATTTTGAAGCAGCCATCGATTGGTTGCGTAAGCAAGGTCAGAAAGTAGCTGCAAAACGTAGCGATCGTGAAGCAAAAGAGGGTGTGGTAATCGCACAAACTACAGCTGATAACAAAACAGGCATCGTTGTATGTGTAAGCTGCGAAACTGACTTCGTTTCTAAAAATGAAGATTTTATCGCTTTCGTAAAAAGCATCGCTGATGCAGCTATCGAAAGCAATGTAAACTCTGCTGAGGAGTTGAACGAAGCTTCTGTAAACGGAACCAAAGTTTCTGAGCTGATCAATGATAAGCTGGCTTCTATCGGAGAAAAAATTGGTATCACTAAATTTGAAAAAGTAACAGCTCCTTATGTAGCATCTTACATCCACGGTGCTAACCGTATTGGTGTATTGGTTGCTTTGGATAAAGAAGCAGCTGAGGCTGGTAAAGATGTTGCCATGCAGGTTGCGGCTTTAAGCCCCGTTGCAGTTGATGCTGACAGCGTTCCTGCTGATGTGGTAGCCCGTGAGAAAGCAGTGATTATGGATATCATGAAAGAAGATCCGAAAATGGCTGGCAAACCTGAAGAAATGATCGCTAAGATCGCTGAAGGTAAATTAGGTGCGTTCTTTAAAGAGCAAACTTTAACTGCACAGGCTTTCGTAAAAGACGGCAGCAAATCTGTTGGCGACTACCTGAAAGAAAACGGTGTGAAAGTTTTAGAATTTAAAAGAGTAGCCTTAGGTTAATCAACCATAAGCATATGTTTTAAAAGCGCTTCAGTAATGAGGCGCTTTTTTTGTACCGTGTTTTAGGTATTGTAAGGGGCATCGAATGATTGTAACATTGCATTGCGATATTCAATAACAATTGGCCCATAAAAACCAGAGAAGGTTTAGCTGTATGAATTATTGCGTCAACCCTTAAAACATCTAATTATGGCAAAAGCTCGAAAAGCACCCAAAGAAAAGCCCGGTCCTGTAATCACCAACCCGGCAATTAGCACTGCTGTCAGCAGTGCAACAGCAAATACCATTTTACAGATACATCCCATTACTGCCAAGTACTGGTCGCTCGGAGGCGCTTCCGGCTGGCTGGGTACCAACACCACGGGTATATTAACCTGTCCTGACGGTGTAGGTAAGTACCAGCACTATGTAAATGGCAGTATTTACTGGCATCATGCTACCGGCGCTCATGAAGTACATGGATTGATCCGGGCCCGCTGGTCATCTATGGGATGGGAACGTAGCCTGTTG
>JBCNOR010000282.1:0-6704 GCA_039593785.1 Niabella sp.
GGAGAGGGGGGGATTCGAACCCCCGAGGCGCTATAAACGCCTGCCTGATTTCGAGTCAGGTACATTCAACCACTCTGCCACCTCTCCGGGTGGTCCCCGGCGAACCGGGGACGCGTACTGAAAATCAGACTTTGAATGAGGGGGATAGTATTTATTTCGACTTTACAATTAAATCGCCAACAAAGGAAATGTACCAGGTAGCATTATTTCAGGTAGGTGCCGCACTTCCCAACCTCCGCATCAATTTAGGTGAGCAAGACAGACATACCTATACAGGAGTTATTAAAGGGGTAGTTGGTTCCAATGGATTTGGAAATTTAAAAGACGGAGCTAATACTTTTAGAATTTGGGCTTATGACAGGCAGGGAATTTACTTAGGTGATGGATACAAAACGATCACGATCAACGTGAATAATAAAATCATGCATATTGTGAATCGTAAGATTTATTTTCCTGACGTAGACAGTGCTAACGGATTGGCAAATGCCTATATTTCTTTAACAACGGGAGAAACCTTTAATTATCAAACCGGGGCTGCTAACGCTGCTAAAATTGATCTCGGAATTTATAGAGTGGGTGGTACAGGTACAAATGCACTTAGGTTTTACTCACTTAACGCTTCGCCATTGCCCTTTACTGCGTTCAATATTTCATCTTGGAGCAAACGAGATACTAAGCTCGCAAATCCTCAAAACGGACAGAATAGTAACTTTTTACGCAGTTACACCACAGGTGCTGCTTTAAATAGTTATGTTCGGGGTAGAAATCCTAATTTGACTGCTACTACTGCTAATGCTACAGTTAATCAGGTCATACCTTTCATCACTACCGAAGGTAAGTATGGACTTATTTTGATTAATCAATTAAGCCCTACAGGAGATAAGCCGTTCATAGATGTTAGTATTAAATACGAATTGTAACCGATGACATTTTTAAAACAAATTGTTAAAGCTGTTCCAAATGGGAGCAGCTTTTTTTTATTTAGTAAAATTTTCCATTTTCTTAGTGAAACCTTGCATTGTTGACCACTGTCCGGCGTTCTAATTTTATCGCCGAATAAAACGATTGCAATGGCTAAAGTTTCAAAAGTATCCGTTCTGTCCCTGTTGACACTGGTTTTAACGTCGAACGCCCAGTCTCAAACGGGTGGTAATGATGCTTATCTCCAGGTGGTGAAGGAAAGGGCTTATAAGATTGCGGCTCCGCTGGAAATTAATGATTCAGTAAAATTTTACAGGGTACGGGATAAGATTGCACAGGAATACACCGATATTAAAAAGATTGATGAGGACAAAGCGGCTGCAACCGCTGCAGTAAAATCTAAAAACCTTGAAAAGGCTGCTGCGGAAGCGGAACTAAAAAAGCTAAGCGATGCAGCTGAGGAAAAGCGGACAGCGCTGAATAAAAAATTTGTTCAGTCGCTTTCCAAAGATCTGGATGCGCAGCAAATTGAGAAAGTAAAAGACGGGCTAACTTACAACGTATTGCCGATAACCTATAAGGCGCACCTGGATATGATCCCTTCTTTAAAAGAAGAGGAAAAAAAATATATTTACGACGCGTTGTTTGAAGCCCGCGAACATGCAATGGCTGCAGGATCGAGCGATGCCAAGCACGGCTGGTTTGGAAAATATAAAGGGCGTATTAACAACTACCTTGCTGCAAGAGGCTACGACCTGAAAAAGGAGCGCGAAGCATGGTATGAAAGAACGAAGGCTCAAAAAAAATAATCTCTGTTACTCTATACATTTCTTAATAAACGAAAAATTGATATGAACGTGAAGCATGTTTTACGATTTGCTTTCCTGTTTTTGCTGCCGTTGTTTGTAACGATGACTGCCTTAGCGCAAACCAGGACTGTTACCGGGACAGTAGTGGACGACTCCACCAAGGCTCCGATTCCGGGTGTTACCATCAAGGTAAAAGATGGCCCGCAAACTGCCATTACTAATGATCAGGGATCTTTTACATTGAATGTGCCGGCTACAGGTGCTGTATTGCAATATTCTCATATAAATTATGAGTTTGGCGAAATAGCCGTGAAGCTGGAAGGGCCGATGAATATTTCTTTAAAAAAGATGGTGAATAATCTGGATGAGGTAGTTGTCGTAGGGTATGGCACACAAACTAAAAGAGACATAACAGGATCAGTCGCCACTGTGAATATGCAAAAGGTAGCAGACCTTCCTGTCAGCAGTATTGCAGAAGCGCTAAAAGGCCAGATACCGGGTCTTAACGTAGCAGGAGGAAGCCAAAGGCCAGGAGAAAATGCAACATTGAGTATTCGCCAGCAGTTTGGTTTTAGTAAAGATGGAAATACCCAAGCCCCACTTTTGATTATTGATGATGTGATTCAGCTGGATCCGAGTACCGGGCGTACAAGCGTTGACCAGTTTAATGTTCTCGATCCAAATGAGGTTGAAAGTATAACGGTATTGCGCGACGCCAGTGCGGCAATTTATGGCTCCAGAGCATCACAGGGCGCAATCATTGTAAAAACGAAAAAAGGTAAAATAGGAGCACCAAAGATATCTTACTCCGGAAAGTTCCAATTTAATGATGCTGTTAGCTTTGGTAAAACAATGAGTGCTTACGAACATGGAATTTTTTCAAATAGATTTTTCCGTGCTACAGGTGGCGCGAACACATCATTTTTCGATTCTACAGAATTGGAAACTATGAAAGGTTTAAACTACGACTGGTTAGGCGAAGCCTGGAAGCCAGGGGGAGCTATGCAACACTCTTTGAATGTGAGCGGTGGTGCTGAAAGAGCAACTTACTTTGCAAGTGCAGCCTATTATACTCAGAGACCTAATCTGGGTAGCCAGGACTACAACAAATGGTCATTTAGAACTGGAGCAGATGTAAAAGTGGTCAACAATTTAAAATTGTCGGCAACTGTTTCGGCAAATAACTCAAAGGTTGAAAGGTCTTTTACGAAAATCAGCATTAATGATGGCGCCTATGCTTCAGGCTCTGAGCAGACCGACTATGCGGTATTGGCACATATGCCTAAATATATTCCCTGGCAGTATACAGTTAACGGTGTAACAGAATACGTTTCTCCCGCCCTGGGACCACATAGGGTGCAACCTAACCCTTCCGGACAAAACAATATTTCCGGCTGGAACTATTTCGGCTTGTTAAACAATGGGTCATTTACGTCAGATGACGAACAGGCCTATAATACGAACTTTTCTTTGCAATATGATATACCATTTGTTAAGGGCTTATCATTAAGGGCATCTTACGGACTTAGCTATTCAACAAATAATAATGAGCAAGCTATGCTGGGGCTGCGTTTGGCAGCAGCAACAAATACAAATGGAATGGGCACACACTTGTATACTGATGCAACAACCTGGAATACGCAGATTAATAATAATCGTTCAACCGTACGCTATTCAGATGAAATTGGACGTGTAGAACAATCGAACTTTTTTATTAATTACGATAACAAGTTTGGAAAGCATAATGTTTCTGCTATGGCTTCTGTTGAGAAGGGGCAGCAAGATTATCAGAAAAAATTCATTATCTATGACCAGCCAATTTTTGGCGCTTACAATGGAGCCTCAACATCGGCGGGTACTCTAAACGCGTCTAATACTTATGTATCGAGAACGGAGGGGGGACACCTGTCTTATTTAGGACGTGTTAATTATGACTACGACGGTAAATATCTGCTTCAGTTTATATTCCGTTCGGATGCCTCAACAAAATTTGCACCTGAAAATTATTGGGGTTTTTTCCCTGGTGTTTCTGCCGGATGGGTTGTGTCGAAAGAGAAATGGTTCTCAGACCGTGTGTCCTGGGTAAATTTCTTTAAAATTCGTGGTTCTTTGGGGCTGACCGGTAAAGATAATCTGGTGCCTTGGCGTTGGACTCAAACTTATGCATATGCGGCAGATAAAGGAATGGGTTTTGGAACCAATAATGGAGGCCTTCTAATTGCCGGTATTACACCTGATGCAACACCCAATTATTTTGTGACTTGGGATAAAACAGTAAAGAAAAATATAGGGATTGACCTTTCTGTACTTAATAACAGACTATCTATCACCTATGATAGATACTGGAATAATAACTACGATTTATTAATGCCATTGGCGGGTATGGTTGGTATTCCTATCTCTGTGGGTGGTGCATTTGCTGAGCAGAACTATGGATCGATTAAAGATTGGGGGTCGGAATTCAGTGCAACTTGGAAAGACCGTGCAGGAGAGTTTTCTTACAGCGTTGGTGTAAACTTTGGAACTAGTGAAAACCGGATCACCAAATGGACTCCCGTAGCTTTTAACTACCCGTCAAAATACGGAAATAGAGAAGGGTATTCAACAATCCTTCCAGCTTGGGGTTTTCTTACCTGGAAAGGCAATGAAGCAGGTGATGGTCTGTTGCGAACCGATGCGGATGTGGACGCTTATTGGAATTACTTAACTAATCTGGCTACGGCTGCAGGTACAACTCCTTCTTACCTGGGTATTACTACCAAAACAGGTATAAAAAAGGGTATGCTGGCATATCAGGATTTAGGTGGTCCGTTAGATGCAACTAATGAAACTATTGCAGGGCCTAATGGAAGAGTGGAAAGTGACGGACAGGACTTTACGCAGCTAGTTAAAAAGAACCGTTCTTATGGTTTTAACACTAACATAGATTTGTCATGGAAGTCAATAACACTCAGCACTCAGATTGCCACTTCTTGGGGTGGTTACAATGGTATTGACTACATCAAACAAGGAACAAGCTCCGGTCAGATTTTCTGGTCTCACGAGTCGTATCTGAATGATATGTATGACCCCGTTGATAATGTGAGTGGTATTTGGCCTAATCTTGGCTATTACGACCAGAATTCTTATCAATCAGACTTTTGGAAAATTTCTTCTTTTAGAAGCTTTGTACGTAGCTTGGTGATTGGTTATTCAGTTCCCAAATCAATCGCGTCTAAAGTAAAAATGGATGGACTTAGACTCAGTCTGGCTGGTTTTAATCTTTGGGATTTTTACAATCCTTATCCAGATAAGTATCGGAATATGTACGATCTTCCAAACACTGCCTATCCCACTTTGCGCACTTGGTCGATCGGCATAAATGCCAATTTTTAGTAATAGTATTTAAATACGATTCACAATCATAATTATGAAAAAGATAAAAATACTCAGCTTTTTATTGATTGCTGTTTCACTTGTAACAAGTTGCAAACAGGACTTTCTGGAAGACATGAAAAGCTATGATAAATACGATGAAGGTATTTTCGAAAACGAAATTTTAACAGGCTGGTACGTTGACAGACTTTACTTCGACTATTTCTCTGCTTACAAATCTCCTATTGTATCAGTAGTAGGACTTTACAATGACACCCGCACAAGATCAACAGAAGAAATAGGTGGTACTGTTACCGATTATATCAATTCCCAAAAAACTCTAGTTAATGCAAGCCAGGCTGACGGATACTTTGGTGCGGCGCTGGCATCCAGTGCAAGTAATCATCCTTATACACGCATACGCAATGGTAATATATTGCTTGAGAAGATATATGAGAAAGGCCAAAATTTATCAGACGAATTCAAGAAAAAAGTAAGAGGACAGATGTTTTTTCTGCGTGGCCTTCAATATTTTGATCTTTTACGCGTGTACGGAGGTGTTCCTATTGTAACCAAGGTGGAGGATGCTACGCCTGATAACCCAGCTATACAACATCCACGTGCGAAGACTTCAGAGGTAGTAAATCAGATTATATCGGATTTTGATTCAGCTGCGGCTTTATTGCCGGTAAACTGGGGGGCTACAGATTACGGACGTTTTACAAGCGTAGCTGCCTTAGCAATGAAAAGCAGGGTGCTATTAACTTATGCAAGTCCATTATTTAATACAGATTGGGATAATTCCGGAAATGAGCGCTGGCAGAAAGCTCTGGATGCAGGATTAGCAGCAGAAACTGCTTTAACTGCTGCTGGCTATGGATTGTATGGTTCAACCGCAAAAGATTGGGGCGAAATGTGGTACAAAAATGATAATGCTTTTAATAAAGAGGCGATAATGGTTAGACTTTTATCGAGTTCTACAGCGTCGTCTGGTATTGAAAGTAATGGATGGGAGAGAAGCATCCGTGTGACAAAGCAGTCAGGATCCGGAGGTGTTTCAGCGCCCAAAGAAATGATTGATTTATTCCCATTGGAAAATGGAGCACGTCCTACTGTAGAAAATGGTTATGATTCGGCTCACTTTTTTATGAATCGCGACCCAAGGTTTTATCGCACTTTTGCCTTTTCTGGTATGAAATGGCCTGTAAAGGAAACAACAGTGCAGGATGTTGTTTGGTTGTATCGATGGGCATATACGGGAAACAAGGTGGCGTATAGTGACGGTAATCAGGTAACAAGTCCGGTTGTTGTGCGTAAGATGACCAATCCGGCCGGAGCCAGTACTGTTTCAGGGCTTGCATATTCCGGTACTGATATCTTTGAATATAGATATGCCGAGTTACTGCTTAATATCGCGGAGTGTTATGCGGCAAAAGGTGATATTAACAATGCAGTTAGTTATATAGGTAAAATTAGACAGCGTGTGGGAATTCCCGCAGCTAATAACTTTGGTCTGGGTACTCCGGCAAGTAAATATTCAGCTCTTGAAGCTTGTTTATATGAGAGGAGAGTAGAACTGGCATACGAAGGAAAGCGTTTTTGGGATGCTCAACGTTGGAT
>JBCNOR010000283.1:0-6701 GCA_039593785.1 Niabella sp.
GATACAGGTAAACCGTCGTGGAGGCCAGGCGGTACAATTTGTACTGCAGAACAACGACTTCGATAAGCTTTCGGAAATATTGCCCCGGTTTTTGGATGAGGCTAATAAGAGTGACATCTTAACCCAGGTAGATGCAGATCTGAAATTTAATAAGCCGGAGCTGAGAATACATGTAGACCGCCTGAAAGCCGCCCAGCTGGGTGTGTCTATTGCTGATGTGTCGCAGGCCCTGCAAACGGCCTACAGCAACCAGCGGTTGGGATATTTTACCCGGAGTGGTAAACAATACCAGGTGATGGCGCAGGTGGACAGGATTGACAGGGATGATCCCAATGATCTTAAAAAGATCTTTGTACGGAATAACGCCGGCCAATTGATCAGCCTGGATAATATTACCAATTCGGTTGAATCGACCACGCCACCTACTATTTACCGCTTCAACCGCTATAAGTCGGCAACGGTATCGGCCAACCTGGCCGAGGGATATACCGTTGGCGACGGGGTGAAGGAAATGGAGCGTATTGCTAACAAATTACTGGACGAAACCTTTACTACTTCTTTAACCGGTTCGGCCCGTGACTTTGCAGAGAGCAGCGGTAATACCATGTTTGCTTTATTGCTGGCCATAGGATTAATATACCTGATCCTTGCTGCACAGTTCGAAAGTTTTATCGATCCTTTTATAATCATTCTTACAGTACCTATGGCTTTTGCGGGGGCATTTATTTCCCTGTGGATATTTGGCCAGACCTTTAATATATTTTCACAAATAGGTATGATCATGCTGATAGGCCTGGTAACCAAGAATGGTATCTTAATTGTTGAGTTTGCCAACCAGAGCCGCGAGAAGAAAGGCATGGGTAAAACCGAGGCAGTGGTGTACGCCGCCGGTCAGCGTTTGCGCCCGATTTTAATGACGAGCCTGGCCATGGCTTTAGGCGCATTGCCAATCGCTATGTCATTGGGTGCCGCAGCAACCAGCCGTGTTCCGTTGGGTATTGTAATTGTAGGCGGTATTATATTTTCGCTGGTGCTGACACTATATGTACTGCCGGCTATTTATAGTTATATGGCGTCAGGTAAGGAAGTGAAGACTTTTGAAGAAGTGTTGGCAGATGAGGAGCAGGAACTTGCAAAAACAAATGAAGCGCGTGGGCATGACACAAAACATTAAAATGAAGCGATTATACAGGCGTCCGTATTGGGCGATGCTGCTGGTATGGGTGGGTCTTACTCCGGATGCCGGAGCGCAGCGGGTATTGACCCTCGAAGAAGCGATCGCCACTGCATTGCAGAATAATTATGATATTCAGATCGCCAAAAATGACTCAATGGTTGCAGCAATTGATTACAGCTATCGCAATGCTGTTTTTTTACCTGTGGTAAATGCCGATGCAGCCCGGACCTTTAATAATAATAACCAGCGCCAGACTTTGGCAGATGGTACCGAACGAAAATCAAACGGTATACGGTCCAACAACCTGCAGGCCAGTATCGGGCTGGATTGGATATTATTTGACGGGTTCCGCATGTTTGCCACCAGGGATAAAGCTGCGGCCCTGCTGGAAGCGGGTGCTCATACTGCCAAAGCGCAGGTGATTAATACCGTGGCGCAGGTGGTGAATACTTATTATAATATTTCGCGCCAGCAGCAATTGATTAAGGCAACGGATGTACAGATCAGGCTAAATAACGACCGGTCGCGCCTGGCGCAATATAAGCTCGAGATAGGTAGCGGCGCCAAACCCGATGTATTGCAGAGTAAGGTAGACCTGAACGAGCAAAAGGCGCTGAAAATGCAGCAGGAGACGCTGATTGGCCAGTTGAAGCAGCAGCTGATACAGGCCATGAATACCAATATTAAGGAACATGAGTTTTCGATACCCGATACGATTCCTTTAAATGAATCCATTGCCCTTGGCGACATACAGGAAAGTATTGAAAAAACCAATCCTGATCTGTTACTGGCCCGTTCCAATATTGATGTGGCCAAATATACATTGAAGGAAACCAGGGCCGGCTTATGGCCGACTATTGCATTTGGTAGCGCTTACAATTACAGCCGCACGGTTAACAAGAGGGTATTGAACAACTTCTCTACGCTGTTTAACCAGCTCAACGGATATAATTACGGCTTTACGGCAACGGTTCCCATCTTTAACCAGTTCAGGGTGCGCCGGCAAATCAGGCAGGACCGGTTGAATATTAACCTGCAGGAGTTGAGTTATGAGAACCAGCGCTCGCTCATCAATCTTTCGGTGATTAATGCTTTTAAGGATTACCAGCAGCAGCAAAAGTTTTTAAAGCTGGAGGAGGAAAGTATTGCTTTAGCAGAAGAGAACGTAGCTATTGTATTTGAAACGTATAAGCTGGGTGCGGCTACCCTGGTACAATTAAGGGAAGCGCAGCTGAGCCTGGCCCAGGCATATGACCGCCTGATAGCAGCACGTTATAACCTGAAACTGGCTGAAACAGAACTGTTGCGGCTAAAAGGGGATATTATAAAATAATAGGGCCGATGAATCAGGATGATAGGATGGATGAAAGATGAGGTTTATGAAGCACTAACAACGACGCAAAACCTTTTAATTGCAGATCATAATTGAGTGTGTAATTATTTAAATCCAGCCAAAACCGCCGGAAAAATAGGGATTGGGCTGGATTGGTTTCCGGCGAAATAGGGTGGGTTAGAAACGGCCAATGATGCTCCAACGATTATTGTAACTTACCTTCCTGTGTTGTGAGGTGCAACGGTTGGACTGTGAAATTGAACCTGGAGGAGAAGCGATAATCAATTTGATTTATTTACAAGTTTTCCCTCCGGCGTTACTTCGAAACTCAGCTCGTAATAGTTGGTGGTAATCATTCTGCCATTCTGCTTTGATGATTCTCCTTTTTTAGTGGTTTGAATATCAAATTCGTGAATGATGCCACCTTTCGCCACTTTTAGTGTGTAATTACCTAATCCTGCATATTCATAGGCATTTCCATCTATTTGTTGAATGGCCTCTGTTACATATTGGGCAATCTTCGAAAAGTCGAATTGTGAAAGCGGCTTAGCATATCGAACCATGTCTTTGTACCATGCAAATGCTTCCATGCTTTTTGAACCGACAGAATCTTCTGTGTTTAGGCTGATTTTTATGGCGTTGAGGCCATTTGCTTTTACCACTTCAACTACTTTTGCTTCCTGTGTAAACGATTGGCTGTTCTTGAAATCAAAATCTATTTCAAGAAGCTGCTCCTCGGGTTGTACCTTTTTTGCAATAATCGCCGGTATTTTGTTTACCTGGTCCTGCTGGCTCATATCCACGCCTCCTCCGAAATTTTCTTTAACGGCATTACAGGCCGACAGGCTGAGAATAAAAGAGCCAACCAGGGCAGTAATCGTATTGTTGAATTTCATAACACTTTAGAGTTGTTTTGTCAAATATAAAAGCGCGATGAATTATTTTACAGCCCAATCAATATTCGCGGGCTTTTGAGAAATATTCGTACCGGCGGAACCATTTTTACTGTGCGGGAAAATTAAAACTCGAACTCATTACCCCAATATGGTTTTGTTGGCGGCCTTAGCATAATTCCACTACTAGAATGCATTGTTGCTATAAAAATCAAGAACCTTTTTTCTGAGCATATAATCGTAACGGGCGTTGACGAGGTTGCGGTTCGCGCGGTCCAGGTTATTTTTAGCGGTTAAATAATCAATGGAGTTGCCTACTCCTTCGGTAAATCTTGCTTCAGCAGCTTCAAAAGATTCTTTATATGCGGCCACCTGTTGCAGCAGGGTTTGATATTTCTCTACAGCTGTTTGCATATTCAGCGCGGCTACATCTATATCTTGTTGTAATTGCCTTTTGGTATCGGCTGCTATTGTTGCATTGCGTTTCACTTGCAGCTGGGCCTGTTTAATTTTAGTTCGCTGCTGAAAAGCGTTAAAAATGGGTATGCTTAAAGTAAGGCTAAGTGAAGAGTTCAGGTTATTATTGAGCTGTGTACCATAAGGAATGGGGCTGCTCAGGTAATTATCCTGCTTAACGAATAATGGATACTGCTGCCCATTAATGGCTACATAATCTTCGGTTTGCCTGAAGCTTGGATTTTGTACCAGGTTTTGCCTGGCTACGCTGGAGTATTGTGTATACGCATTTCCGCCAAGGCTTAAGGTAGGCCAGAGCGCGCCCCTGGCCATCTGTACAGATTTTATAGAGCTTAGCGTACGCAAATCAACCGCCTTAACCAGCGCCAGTTGCTGTAGGGCGGACTGGTAAATACTGTTGGAGCTCCTGTTGTCTGCCATGGGGAAATCGCTATTGATCTCTTCAAAGATGACCGTTGAATCGTAGGGGATATTCATTAGCCTGAAGAGGCTTAATCGGGCATTACCGAGATTGTTTTTATTGTCTGTAATGGCAAGGCGGTCGTTGGCAAACTGACCTTTAAGGTCAGAAAGTTCTGATGGTTTGATAGCGCCCTCTTTGTTTAATATATCCAGGCGTTCTACCTGTTGCGCCGATAACTTTGCCTGGTCTGACACGAGGCGAGCCTGCTCGGCAAGACTTAATACCTGCAGGTAGGCGAGTATGATATTGATGGTGAGGTTATCTTTTTCCTGTTGAAGCTCCATTTGTGAAGCCTTCCGGCTTAGATCTGCCCTTCTGATATTATTCATTCGCGATAGCCCGCTGAATAAAACAATACCGCTGCTCAAACTAAAATTGGATGAATTAAAAGATTGCGTTACCGGTGAGTTGGTAAAAGGATCGATACTGCGCCCCTGGTTAAAGCCGTGGCCTGTACTGCCATTTAAGTCGGGTAGCAGGTTGAGCCTCGCTTGTTTGTATTCTAATTGTTCCGATTGTTCGGTGATGCGTCTTTGCTCCACGTCGAAATTGTTATGGATGCCGGTTTCAATACACTGTTGAAGTGTCATTGTTCTTTGGGCATGGGTTAGGATGCCCATGCTCATTAAAAGACATAATAAAAATATCCTGGCCTGTTCCTTCATTGTAATTATACTGTTTTAAATATCCTCTGCCTGATCGCCGGTTTTAGTTTTCAATAATGCCATCCAGCAGTCTGATGACCCGGTTGCCATAGGCTGCGTTTTTCTCTGAATGGGTTACCTGGATGATAGTGGTGCCTTCTTTGTTAAGTTGCGTAAACTTTTCCATTATTTCTTCTCCCTGTTTGGAATTGAGGTTACCGGTAGGCTCATCGGCCAGTAATAATTTCGGCCGGGCAATTAATGCACGTGCAATGCCCACCAATTGTTGCTGCCCACCCGACAATTGTGCAGGGAACAGGTCTTTCTTAGCTACGATATTAAAGCGGTCCAATATATCAGCAACCATCGCCTTGCGGTCGCTACCTTTTACATTCTGGTACAATAAGGGCGTTTCTATATTCTCATAAACGGTGAGCTCATCAATGAGGTGATAGGCCTGGAACACAAACCCTATATGTTGCTTATATAAATTGGTTCTTTGCTTCTCTTTGAGCTGGTGTACCGGCTCGCCTAAAAAATCATAGGTTCCTTCATCGAATCCATCCAGCATCCCGATAACATTCAGTAGTGTTGACTTGCCCGATCCTGACGGCCCCATAACAGAAACAAATTCACCTTCGTTAATGGTAAGGTTAATGTCTTTTAACAGGAAAATGCGCTGGTTGCCGTTGTTGACCCACTTGTAAATTTTTTTCAGTTCTAACATTCGATTTGATTATAATTTAAAAAATACCAGCTGATGCTGATCGATCTTTATTGAGGTATGTTTAATTCCTTATTAAAGATTTACCTCATTCAGTTCTCAAGCTCTTAACAGGATTGGCTATGGCCGCTTTGATGGATTGAAATGAAACCGTTACGATGGTTACTAATAACGCCAACAGTGCACTTAATACAAAAACGCTGAATCCGATACTAATGCGATAATCATAATTCAGTAGCCACTTATGTAAGAAATAAAAGGAAATCGGGGCTGCAATTAAACAGCTGATCAGTACTAATAGCAAAAAGTCCTTCGATAATAATATCCACACCTGGCGTACCGATGCTCCCAAAACTTTTCTGATGCCTATTTCCTTTCTTCGCTGTTCTGCAACATAAGCAGCCAGGCCAAATAAACCAAGGCAGGAAATGAAGACAGAGAGCGAGGCAAATAAGGCTGCCAACTTTCCTGTTAATTGTTCGAGGTTAAACTTTGTTGCATATTGCTGGTCGGAAAAAGCATACTCATACGGGTAAGCTGGGGCATACTTGTTAAAAATTGAAGTTAGCTGTATAATAGAATGCTGCGTTTCTGTATTAGCAGATAACCGGTATAACAAATTTCCCTGGGGCTCTGCTACACAAAAAAACATCGTGGGGTCTGCTGTCTTAAATGGAGACACCATTAAGGCATCTTTTACCACTCCGGCAATGGTATAATTTTTTTCCTGCCAGGTGATCTTTTGCCCTATAGGATTTTTTAATCGTAGCCTTTGAATTGCCGTTTCATTAAATATAACGCTTGTACTATCGTAAGCATTTGAAAAGTCTCTTCCCTCAAACATCTTCATTCCAACCGTTTTAAAATAATCTTCTGATACCTGTATCGTGCCCATCTCAATCGTTTCGCCTGCATTTTTGCCAGGCCAGTAGTCAACATCAGAATGCCACCAAACATCAGTTGCGGGGCTGGTGGCAGTGGTAACCGAAG
>JBCNOR010000284.1:0-6700 GCA_039593785.1 Niabella sp.
GGGTGATATCACACCGGCGCAGGCGAAGGAATATGCCACCAAAGCATTCGGCAGCTGGACCGGAAAGAAAATTGAGATCGCTAAAAATACACCGGTTGCCAACCCTGCAAAAACAGAGATCGACCTGATTGATGTGCCTTCCGCAGTACAGAGTGAAATTTCTGTAGCCAACCTGATCAACAATCCTTACAGCAATCCCGATCACCATGCCCTGGTGCTGGCCAATCATATTTTGGGTGGCGGAGCTGAAAGCAAATTGTTTATGAACCTTCGTGAAAAACATGGCTTTACTTATGGCAGTTATAGCAATCTTCCTTCAGATCGTTACCAGACTATGTTCAAAGCCGGCGCTTCGGTACGTAATGATAAAGTAGACAGTGCTGTTGCGGAGATCATCAGGGAGATCAACAATATGAGAGAGGGAAAGATTACTGCAGAAGAGCTGGCTACTGCCAAAGCGGTATACAATGGGGTGTTTGCCATGCGTATGGAAAATCCACAAACTACAGCCAACTACGCCACTACCATTTTGATCAACGGGTTGCCTAATGATTTTTACAGAACCTACCTGCAAAAGATCAACGCCGTAACTGTAGCAGACATTAAGCGTGTTGCACAGAAATACCTGAACAGCGCCGATACGCGTATCGTGGTTGTAGGGAAAGCGTCAGTGGTTAAAGATGGTTTAAGCAAGCTGGGCTACCCGGTTAAATTGTATGACATCTATGCATCTCCTGTAACAGAAGCCGCTACGGCTCCATCGGCTAATGTTGATAAGAACATTACGGCGCAGGCTGTTATAGATAAATATATTGCGGCAATTGGAGGTAAAGAAGCGTTGGGGAAAATAACTTCTATGAGCGCTGATATTGCAATGAATGTTAGCGGTCAGTCGCTGGGTGGAGTTATGAAAAATGCGGCGCCTAACAAATCAATGATGCAGTTGTCAATGGGCGGCATGACGGTGATGAAACGGGTTTTTAATGGCAAAACCGGGTACCAGGAGCAAATGGGACAAAAGAAAGAATTAGGTGCTGATGAAATAGCTGCTGCCGGTGATACCAAAGGACTATTCCCACAGCTTTATTATAACACGGATGGTTTTAAGCTGAGCGCTCCGGCTATTGAAAAAGTAAATGGGGAAGATGCCTATAAAATTGTGGTAACCAAACCCAGTGGAAAAACAGAAACCGAATACTATGCTGCAAAAACCGGTTTGCTTCTGAAACAGGAAGGTAAGATCAAGGCCGGCGGGCAGGAATTAGAGCAGACCATGGAGTTTGGTAATTATACGCCGGTAGGAGGTATTCAATTACCAGGTTCTATGACTCAATCGATCATGGGGCAGAGTTTTGAAATAACAATGAAAAACTTTAAGCTAAATGAGGGCGTATCCGATAAGGATTTTGAGTAAGGCTAATAAGGGTAATATACCCGTAACTTTTAAATACAAAGGCGCATCGTAAATGTTGCGCCTTTTTTGTAGAAGGGGAAAAGCATAATTTGTAATATTGTTACAATGCATTTATCTTATGACGCGTAATAACAAACCGGCATCAATTTTATTGAAATGCATCCGACTGGTTTGTGAGATACAAACCTTAGCATAGCCCTGGCCAGTGTCTTCACTGGTTGGAAGGGGCGAGATATTTTGAAGCACTAAAAGATAAGTATGGTATTGTGCTTAATTTATATGACAATACATAAAAAAGCTAAAAAATCTTTTTGCCCCCGTGCCAATACTGGCAGCACCCATCATGGGATGAGATATGTTGGCTCAAAACTTTTTAGCTCTGCAAAGTACGAAAATTATCCGCCGCTTAACTCCGGATCATTTATCAGCACATGGGCTTAAATCCCCAACAAGCGCTAGCTCATTAAATATAATACTCCCCATTTTTGCCGCATAAGAGTGTCCTCTCAGTTAAATTTCCCCGGTCGTACTTTCATTTATGAATTCAGTAAAAATAAATCCAAATAAATTAGCATTATTGTGCTAAATATATTAGTTTTGTGTTGATAACTATTTTAGACAGGAGATAGCTAAATTGTAATTTTGGATTATGGCAAAGACAGATAAATTACCCGAGATAGACGTTAATAACGAGAAATTTAAAGCACTAAAGCTTACCATGGAAAAAATCGATAAAGATTATGGTAAGGGTAGTGTAATGCTAATGAATGAAAAAGCGGTTGAATCGCATGCAGTGGTTTCCACGGGCTCCATTGGCCTTGACACCGCGTTAGGCATCGGAGGCTTACCTAAAGGCCGTGTTATTGAAATATATGGCCCGGAATCTTCCGGTAAAACAACCATCGCTACACACGTTATAGCCGAGGCGCAGAAAAAAGGCGGTATGTGCGCCATTATAGATGCAGAGCATGCTTTTGATAGCGTATATGCCAGGAAATTAGGCGTTAATGTAGATAATCTTTTAATAAGCCAGCCTGATTATGGGGAACAGGCATTAGAGATCGCAGACAGGTTAATTCTTTCCGGTGCACTGGATGTAGTAGTGATTGACTCTGTGGCAGCCCTGGTACCTAAGAGCGAGCTGGAGGGAGAAATGGGAGACAGCAAAATGGGGTTACACGCCCGTTTGATGAGCCAGGCTTTACGTAAGCTTACGGCTACCATTTCTAAAACCAATACCATTTGTATTTTCATCAACCAGCTTCGTGAAAAGATCGGGGTGATGTTTGGTAACCCTGAAACAACTACGGGTGGTAATGCATTGAAGTTCTATGCTTCAGTAAGGCTGGATATTCGTCGGCAGACACAAATTAAAGACGGCGATGAAACCATTGGTAACCGTGTAAAGGTAAAAGTGGTAAAAAACAAAGTAGCTCCTCCGTTCCGTGCTGCTGAGTTTGATATCATTTTTGGAGAAGGTGTTTCCAAAACAGGTGAGATCATCGATATGGGTGTAGAATTGAACATCATTCAAAAAAGCGGGTCATGGTACAGCTATAACAGCGATAAACTGGGGCAGGGCCGTGATGCGGTGAAAAGCTTATTAAATGATAATCCTGAACTGGCTGGTGAAATAGAAGCTAAGATCAGGGAGAAAATAGAGGAGCTGAAAAATTCTTAACAGGTATATTTTATTTGACGGGTTAGTAGAACCGCCTCTTTCGGGGCGGTTATTTTTTTGCCTATCCAAAGGCATCTACTTTTATCGGGCTTAATGGCCGGGCAAGCTACCGTACTCATGTGGATTTTTACCTCAAAATGTTTATCTTCATCGGATATAGTTTTTATGCATGGGGCGTTTTGTAACTATTAAGGATATAGCCAAAAAATTAAATATTTCTGTCTCTACCGTCTCGCGTGCGTTAAGGGATACTTACGATGTAAACCAGGAAACCCGCGAAAAAGTACTGGCATTGGCGAGTGAACTAAATTACCGGCCCAATTTTAATGCAATGGGCCTGGTGAACCGCAACTCGCATAATATTGCAGTGATCCTGCCTTTTATCACCAACTACTATTTTTCTACCGTTATCACAGGCATACAGGAAGTGGCTTATAAGAATGATTATAACATTATCCTGCATATTACTAATGACTCGCCCGAACGCGAACTGTCTATTATAAAGAACCTGGCGGTATCCAACCTGGATGGGTTACTGATCTCGGTATCCACGAATTCTGACGCCGGTACGCATTTTCAACAGGTGATCGATACGGGCGTTCCTATTGTTTTTTTTGACCGGGTGTCTGATGGCATTCCCACCTCGAAAGTGATGCAGGACGATTATAACGGTGCATTTCAAGCGGTGGAACATTTAATTGAACGCGGATACAGGAAGATAGCTCATATTGCCGGTCCGGAAGGTTTAAGCTTTACCCAAAAACGCAAAAAGGGATACCTGGACGCGTTGGAGAAACATGGCTTAACTGTAAAAGATCGATGGATCGTTCACTCCGGCTTTTCCCGGGAAGACGGGCAGGAGGATGCTGAAAAGCTCTTTGGCCGCAAAGACCGGCCAGATGCCATTTTTGCCGTGAATGACCGGAAAGCAATAGGTGCTATGATTACACTAAAGGAAAGGGGGATACAAATAGGGAAAGAAGTAGGAGTAATAGGCTTTACGAACGACCCGGTTTCAACAGTTGTTACCCCCACACTATCTACCATTGCCGAGCCGGCATTTGAAATAGGTAAGAAAAGCTGTGAGCTGCTGTTAAAGCATATTAATAAACGCAACTTTATTGCGGAAGATGTGATACTGCCCGGAACCCTTATCGCAAGAGGGTCTACGCTTCGCTAACTGTTATCACTACTGTAAATCACCTTCCCTTTTACAATGGTTTTTCGCACCTGTATATCCTGGTCAAACAGCACCAGGTCCGCATCTTTACCAACTGCTATCGATCCTTTTTGACCATCAATACCCATAATACGGGCAGGAGTCATACTAATCATTTTGATGGCATCAGTTAAAGGAACTTCAGCAAGATGGATCATGTTCCTGACTAACCGGTCAGCAGTGGCCACACTTCCCGCAAACGAAGTCCTGTCCGGCAACCAGGCTACTCCTTTATCTACCACTACTTTTAACCCCGTTTCCAATCTCCCCAAAATACTATCGCCTTCAGGCATGCCTGCAGCACGCATGGCATCGGTGATCAATGCAATATGGTCTGCTCCTTTTATTTTATAGATCAGTTTTAATAAAGGCGCTGGTAAATGAATGCCATCTGCAATAACCTCTACATCCATTTCATCGATCAGGTAGCCGCTTTCAATTACACCGGCATAACGGTAGCCATTGCGGCGCATTACACCCGACATGCCTGAGTAAAAATGGGTAGCCAATGTATAGCCGTTTTCAAAAGCATCGACTACTTCTTCATAAACCGCATCGGTATGGGCTATGGCTGGTAAAATGCCCTTACTGCGTAGGAGCCGCCCCATTTCTATGGCTCCTTCCAGCTCGGGGGCGGAGCTCCACCGTTTTACACTGGAGGATGCCTCAATTATTTCTTTATATTCAACAGGATCGGGGTTGCGGATATACCTGGGGTCCTGTGCGCCGCGCTGGTTCATGGCAAAATAGGGCCCTTCCAAATGCATACCCATTAACCGGGCGCCGTTGGTATTTTTTTTATTAGCACGTTCAAATGTCTCCAGCGTTTCGAGCAGGTCTTTTTTTTCGCTGGTAAGGGTGGTGGGATACATAGCGGTAGTTCCATAACGGGCATGTGTTTGGGCCACAGTCAGAAAAGCCTCTTCCGTGCCGTCCATAAAGTCAGCGCCTCCTCCTCCATGAATGTGCAGGTCGATAAACCCCGGCGACAGGTATAAACCGGCTGCATCTATTGCAGCAGCGCCTTCTATTGCTATATTTTTACTGCCAACACTTTCAATCAATCCATTCTTTATAACAACTACTCCCTCATTGATAATTCGTTGGGAGGTGATGATTTTTGCGTTGACTATTTTAAGAAATTCATCCATGTTTAAGATTTAAAAGACCATCTTTTGACTTTATGGCCGTAAAATGCGTAATAGATCAGGTAAAGGTAACAAGGTATTAATATCCAGTAAGCTTCTTTCACGCCCTGCAGGTCTGCCAGGTAGCCGTATACCAGCGGTAATAGTCCATTTCCACAAAGACCCATGATCATGATAGAGGCTCCCAGCTTTGTAAACCTTCCCAGCCCGTTCATTGCCATTGGCCATATACCGGCCCATATCAGCGAATTGGCAAATCCCAATAACACCAAAAACCAAATGGACAGATCGGTTTTGTGTCCCAGGAATAATACTTCCATTTTTACCAGTACAATCAATACAGAAAATATACAGCCCAGCATCGTAAATAGCTGAAAGGCCCTCTTTTGACTGATAAGCCTGGGTATGGCAATAACACCAAGCATATAACCGCAGATGGTTGCAAATAAAGTATAGGAGGGAAAAACCTTAGCTTCCAGCAATGGTATATGCATGGATGTTGCATAACCAATGATCGTATCAATGGAAATAACCTGTGTGCCCACATGCAGGAAGATAGCGATAGCGCCTAAAATCAGGAAAGGAAAAGCGAAGATGCTTTTTTTATCGGCGTTGGCTCTAGATAGTTCGGCATCTTCATCTTCTGTATTGATCTCAGGTAAAGGTGATTTGAGGATCAACAGTCCCAGCAGTAATAATACAATGCCAACAACCAGGTAAGGGATCATTACTCTTTGTATCAGCTCATCTAAAACCACGGATCTTTCTGCCGGGTTCATCAGCGGGATCTGTTTAAAAAGTTCGGTATCCGTTTTACGTAATATTACTGCAGCAAAAATCAACGGCGCCAAAATGCCCGCTCCTTTATTGCAAACGCCCAGGATACTAATGCGTTGTGCCGCACGCTCTATAGGGCCGAGAATGGTAATGTAGGGATTGGCCGCGGTTTGCAAAACCGACAACCCGGTTCCCAACGCAAACAAACCCGTTAAAAACATACCATAGGTACGGGTGGCTGCGGCGGGGATAAAAATAAAAGCTCCTAAAGCCATTACCGCAAAACCAATAGCCATCCCTTTTTTAAAGCCTGTTCTCTTCAGCATATAAGAAGCCGGGACTGATATGACCAGGTAAGAAATGTAGAAGGCGAAGGTGACAAAATAAGATTCAAAAGTGGTAAGCTCGCATGCAATTTTAAAGTAGGGGATTAAAATGGCATTGACCCAGGATATAAAACC
>JBCNOR010000285.1:0-6653 GCA_039593785.1 Niabella sp.
ACGGGATTAAGATATGGAGATTAACAGAGTTGTTAAATGTACACCTTAATGTTCCTTCATTCTTTAATGTTTTATAAAATAGTTTGGAGAAAGAGGAGTCATTAAGGATATCAATATTGGGTGAGCTATTGAACTGTTGACTGTAAATCTTAATGTTTCTTCATTCCTTAATGTTTTATAATATGGGGCTTGAAGAAAAAGCGGAACCATTAAGGATATTAATACGTTGAGTAGTTTTGTGAAATTATTGATGATTTTAAAAACAAAAAATGACACAACAAATAAACTGGGGAATCATTGGTTGCGGCGATGTTACTGAAGTAAAGAGCGGTCCGGCATTTAATAAAATTGCACGGTCTAAACTGGTAGCAGTGATGCGCCGCAACGCAGACAAAGCCGCAGATTATGCACGCAGGCATGGTGTGCCCAAATGGTATGCCGATGCGGATGAGCTCATTAATGATCCCGATGTTAACGCCATATATATTGCTACACCACCGAACACACATGCAGCCTATACATTAGCAACTTTGAAGGCCGGTAAGCCAGTGTATGTGGAAAAGCCAATGTCGTTAAATACGGCTGAAGCGAGGCAAATGTTTGAATATGCAACCGAGACTAATGTAAAGCTTTGCGTGGCGCATTACCGTCGTATGCAGCCCATGTTCTTAAAAATAAAGTCCTTGGTTGATGAAGGCGCTATTGGCCACATACGTTTTGTACAACTGCACCTGTTGCAAAGCCCGTCAGCCAACCTTATTGCCCGCTCCGAAGAAAACTGGCGTATCAATCCTGCTGTATCAGGCGGTGGTCTTTTTCATGACCTTGCTCCGCACCAGATAGACCTGATGCTGTACTTGTTTGGAATGGCGAAACAGTACTCAGGTACGGCTCTCAATCAAACCCGGGCGACCCTGGCAGACGACCTGGTGAGCGGCTCCATACTTTTTGAAAACGGAATTTTATTTAACGGGGTTTGGTGCTTTGCCGTAAGCGAGCAGGATGCTACGGATACCTGCACCATTTACGGTGCAAAAGGAACCATTCGCTTCGGATTTTTCGGGCAAAAGGTATGGATAACAATTGACGGGGAAACGGAACTATTGGAGTTTGAGCCCCTGCAGCATGTAGAGCAGCCTATGATCGAAAAAGTGGTGAATTATTTCCTGGGCAGTGGCGAAAATCCCTGTAGTGGAGCTATTGGAACCGAAGTCATGGAAATCATTGATGCGTTTACCGCGAATAGCAGGAGTGGTTTGGATATATAAGAATTAGATGCACATTATGTACAGGCAGTGCTTCGGAATACGGTGTATGTTTGCTAGTACACAGTATTCCATCACCCCGGGCGAATGCTTCAGAACTGCGATTGAAGCAATCATTGAATTTCCAGCAAGGATTCGCATTTTCACGAATCATATATAATACGTTATATCGTCGTTTTCAGGATGAAGCAGGATGGTTGTTTGCGGGATGGTATTATCTTTAAGGCTTCTTCAATAAAACGATTATATGCCTGATGAAGATTAATGCTTCTCCATTGTTGTCCATCACTTTAGCCAGACGCAGGTCAACGTTATTCGGCCGAACTCGTATGATAGGTGTATCACACGGTTTAAAAGCAGAAAATAAACGCAATACGATTGCGGGTTTATAACTTTTAAGAAAAAAGCTCTTTTGGATATATAAAATAATTGGATGAAAAAATTACTGTTTTCCTGTTTAATGATGTTGGGAGTAAGCCAGTTAATGGCCCAGGCTCAATGGCCAGCCATTACGCAACAGGCAAAACCCTGGACCCGTTGGTGGTGGATGGGTAGCGCTGTTGATGAAAATAATATCAGCACCCTCTTAAAACAGTACAGTGAGTCTGGCCTGGGAGGCGTAGAGATTGTACCTATTTATGGCGCTAAAGGTTACGAGAGCCGTTACATTAAGTATTTGTCTCCCCAATGGATGCAGATGTTGGATCATACCGTAAGCAGGGCCAATGCTTTAAATATGGGCGTATATATTTCAGTGGGTACAGGTTGGCCTATCGGTGGATCGCATGTTGCCAAAGAAGATGCGGCATCAAAAGCCCTGGTACAGCAATATGATCTGAAAGCTAATACTATTTTAACGGATCTTATTGTAGTAAATGATCCCAAACAAAAGGATGGAGCTGTTTTAAGTGTATTGATGGGCTACAACAGTGAGGGGAAGGCAACAGACCTGACTGGTAAATTAGATGCCTCGGGTAAGTTAAATTTTAAACCAACGGAGGATCTGAAACTATTTGCCTTATTCAACGGTAAAACCCGCCAGGCTGTAAAAAGGGCTGCACCAGGTGGCGAAGGGTTTACAATAGATCACTTCTCAAAATCGGCAACTGCTAATTATTTTAAAGCATTTGATGCAGCTTTTGGTAATAGCTCGCATGGTGTAAAAGGTTTTTTTAATGATAGCTACGAAGTATATGGAGCTAACTGGACGCCTGAATTCTTTAGTGAATTTAATAAGCGCAGGGGTTACGATCTGAAGCCGTATATCAACACACTTTTTTCGGATACACCCGATGATCGTACTGCCCGTATCAAATCTGATTATCGCGAAACAATGGCTGACCTGATGCGGGAGAACTTTTCGACTGTGTATACGAATTGGACACATCAGCGCAAGGCGCTTTCTATTAACCAGGCGCATGGCTCCCCCGGTAACCTGCTTGATCTCTACGGAGCTTTTGATGTGCCTGAAACGGAAACCTTTGGCAGCAGCTATTTTCCTATTAAAGGGTTAAGACGTGATAGTGCAGATATAAGAAATGTGGATCCCGATCCGAATATGCTGAAGTTTGCATCCTCCGCAGCCCATGCTTACGGCAAGCCATTAACGAGCTGCGAAACCTTCACCTGGTTGAGCGAGCATTTTAAAACTTCCTGGAGCCAATGCAAACCGGAAGTTGACCAGGTCTTCCTTTCGGGAGTTAACCATGTATTTTATCATGGTACTACTTATAGTCCGGCTGATGCCAAATGGCCCGGGTGGTTGTTTTATGCATCGGTAAACTTTGTTCCCAACAATAGCCTATGGCCTCATTTAAAAGGATTGAACGAGTACATAGCCCGCTGCCAGTCGGTATTGCAGGCGGGTGCGCCGGATAATGAGTTAGCGATTTACTGGCCGGTATATGATATATGGCACAATGCCAAAGGCATGGATAAACCATTATCGGTACATCATGTAGACGATTGGTTGCATCCGACCGCCTTTTATAAAAACCTGGTATCATTACAAAATGAGGGTTATGCTTTGGATTTTGTATCTGATAAAATGCTGGAGCAAGCCAAAGCTGGCGGAACACAGTTTCGTATTTCGCCAAAAGGCGGTCAGCATAAAGTATTGCTGATCCCCGCATCTGGTAAAATGCCGGTAGCAACTTTTAAGAATATCGTAAGACTGGCGGCTGAGGGGGCATCTGTTGTCATACAGCAATTCCCGCAGGATGTGCCGGGTTATAAAAATGTGGAGCAACAGAGGGAAGAGTTAAAGCGCCTCATCGCAGATCTTACATTGTCGGCAAACGGCAAGCTGCAGGTAGCTGCTGTGGGTAAGGGAAAGATTGTGGTAGGTGATATGCATGAAGCCTTGATCTATTTAAAAGTAGCACGGGAAACCATTGCCGATAGTGGATTGAAATTTATCCGTAGAAAATTGGCAGATGCTACATATTATTTTATCGTGAATAACACGGCTAATGATTTCGATAAAACAATTGCCCTGCAAAACACTGCAGCAACAGTTTTGGCAATGGACCCCGCGAGCGGAACCGTTAACAAAGTTTCATACCAAAATAATATGGCCGCCACCAGTTTCAGATTACAATTGAAATCGGGCGCATCCATCATTATAAAGCTTTCGGGTAAGAAAGAGGAAGCGCCTGCTTATCAATATTTAGAGCCCGCAGCAAATGCAATTCAGCTGCAAAATAACGGGTGGACCTTAAGCTTCAAAGAAGGCGGACCTCAGCTGCCTGCAACACAACAAATGACGGGTATTAAACCGTGGACGGATTTTAAGAATGATACCCCTACCCAGGCCTTCTCCGGAACCGGCGTTTATACAACTTCTTTTGTTCTTAAAAATAAAGCCGCAGATTACCTGCTGCAACTGGATCAGTTATATGAATCGGCGAGGATCATTGTTAATGGCAAAGACGCGGGCCTGATATGGAGCCTGCCATTTGAAATGAGAATAGGGCAGTATTTAAAAGCTGGAAATAATACCATTAGCATTGAAGTGTGCAACCTGATGGCCAACCGTATCCGTGATATGGATCAGAAAGGTGAAGTGTGGCGCAATTACCATGAGATCAATTTTGTAAATATTAATTATAAAGATTTCGATGCCGGCAAGTGGAAAGTACAGCCTTCTGGCTTAGGTGGAACGGTTCAATTGGTACCGTTGAAGTAAGAGGCGATTGAGTTAATTCCTTATCGTCATTTCAACCATCTTAGCCATCGGCTATGAGGGAGAAATCTGCCTCACATTGATTGGCCCGACACCAATCAATGATTGATGCAATTCTAAACATATTTTACATGAAAAAATTTTATTTTAGAAAGACCTCTCTTTCGCTAATAGGGCTGGGCAACTATCTTCCCTCTTTTTAAACTTGTTCCGCAATTCGGGTTCGTGGAATTGAAAAAACCTGCACAGGCCAATGATAATTGAGACCACGATACCTCATGCAATAAGCATGGCTTCCGGCATCAGGTTTTAAATATCAAATGTAAATAAATGAATAAAAGTATATTGAAAGCGCTGTTCGTTCTTTTAGGGATTCAACTTGCAGCCGGCCTGCAGGCACAGGAAAAGATGGTACTCTGGCCAATAGGCAAAATGCCCAATAGTAAAGGCTTGCAGGCAAAAGATAGTATTGTAAAAGAGTATTTATTTACGACCACTGAACCCCGGATGTATGCATATCCGGCGGCAAAGGAAAACAATACCGGAGCCGCGGTTTTAATTGTACCTGGAGGTGGCTATTTAAGGTTACCTGCAGATTATTCCAAAAATGCTACAGCTTTATATTACCAGTCAAAAGGTATTAATGTATTTGTGCTATGCCATCGTTTACCGGGCTCAAATGACCTGATTAGCCCCGAAAAAGCACCCCTGCAGGATGCACAAAGAGCCATGCGAATGATACATGCCAATGCTGCCAAATGGGGAATAGATACCAGCCGGATCGGGGTAGGCGGTACATCGGCTGGTGGTCATGTAGCATCAAGCCTGGGAACCCACCTGGAAGATATAAGCGCCATAGGCGATGAATTAGATCATTATTCGTTTCGCCCTGATTTTATAATATTGGTTTCCGCTGTTATTTCTTTTAAGGAAGGAATAGCGCATAAAGGCAGCCGCGACCGGCTGATCGGGACTACACCACCAGAGACTTTTGTGGAATTATATTCTAATGAAAACAGGGTGACTAAGACAACGCCGCCGACGTTGCTGATTCATGGCAATGATGATAAAACCGTATCTTCTTTAAACAGTGTGGCGTTTTACCAGGCTCTAAAAAAGGAGGGAATCTCATCGTCCCTGCATATATTCCCGTATGGTGGTCATGGGTATACGGTAAACAAAAATCCCGGGTCGGCAAATATGTGGCCGGAAATTACTTTGGAATGGCTGAGAGAAATGAAATACATACAATAGTTATCTTAGCGGATCAAAAAAGTACAAGGAATGAAATTATTTGAACAAACATGGCGTTGGTATGGCCCTAACGATCCGGTTTCACTGTTGGATATCAAGCAGGCAGGTGCCACCGGTGTGGTAACAGCGTTACATCATATTAAGAATGGCGAAATATGGACAGTAGAGGAAATTCAAAAAAGAAAATCTGAAATTGAAGCGGTAGGTCTTACCTGGTCGGTGGTAGAAAGCGTGCCGGTTCACGAACATATCAAAACACAGGAAGGCGATTATAAAAAATATATTGAGCATTATAAACAAAGCATCCGCAACCTGGCAGCATGCGATATACGTATCGTTACTTATAATTTTATGCCGGTGTTAGACTGGACGCGCACTGATTTAGCTTACACCATGCCGGATGGATCTAAGGCCCTACGGTTTGAAAGGGCTGCTTTTATAGCTTTTGATGTGTTTTTGCTGAAACGTCCCGGGGCAGAAAAGGATTACACGGAAGAGGAATTAACTAAGGCGGGCAAGAGACTGGAGGGAATGAGTGAAGAAGAAAAGAATACGCTCGTAGCCAATATGATTGCCGGTTTACCTGGTGCGGAAGAGAGCTTTACCCTGGAGGAATTTCAAAAGCAATTAGATCGTTACAGCAATACCGATGCGGAGCGGCTTCGTTCAAACCTGATCTATTTCTTATCGGAAGTAGCGCCGGTCGCTGATGAAGCAGGTGTGAAACTGGCTATTCACCCGGATGACCCTCCATATGCGATCCTGGGCCTGCCCCGGATCATGAGTACAGAAGCTGATTTTCAAAAACTGGTAAGTGCCGTTCCCAATACGTCCAACGGTTTGTGCTACTGTACTGGTTCGTTTGGGGTAATCGCTCAAAACGATTTGCCTGCTATGTTGCGTAACCTGGGCGACCGTGTCAATTTTATCCATCTGCGATCTACACAACG
>JBCNOR010000286.1:0-6644 GCA_039593785.1 Niabella sp.
GCCTAATAAAGCTGCCTGGAAATCTTTTCGTTGGGTATAGTCAAAGTTCATAGCGCTTAGTACACCCTCTTTGATGTTTTCTTCAGTCAGTTCATCTGTAAGTATAAGCTCTTCTTTTATGGGCATACCCATGAGGACTTTCAAACCAAGGTATCCATTTGCGATCTGGTTTTGTACACTTGCTTTTTGGGAATTAAGATTGGTCAGCTGTACATTTAGCTTGTCAATATCCAGCATTTCAGCGAAACCATTATCATACATGATTTTGGTATCATGCTTGTTCTTTTCAATAAGGGCAATGTTTGTATCAATTAAAGCTAGTTGCGTTTTACCCAGTACCAGTTGGTAATACACTTTCGAAATATTTTGCCGGATCATTTCCTCTGATACTTCGACATTTTTTTCCTGGTAATCAATCAATGTTTTTCGTGCTTTCAGCCCGGTAAACACCTGCCCATCAAAAAGAAGTTGAGAAACGGATACCCCAGCATTGCCAGCCCAGGGTGCGGAGAAAAGGTTAGGAAAATAGACATCTTCTTCTAGAGGAGTGCTGCTCCCTGATAAGAAGTCTGGTGCTCCTTTTGGAAAAAATAGTTTGGGAAGTTTGATATTGTCGGTGATGCCTGCCGTTCCATTTACTTGGGGATAGGCACTACCGGTCACTTCTTTGTTCACCTGCCGTTGTAGTTGTACATCCAGTAAGGCATTTTTAACCTGCACATTGTTTTTTTGCGCATATTCCAACGCCTGCTGCAGTGAGAATTGATGGGTTTGCTGGGATAAGGCGGTTTGTGTAAAAGCGAAAAGCAGGAGAGCTGCCGTCGCTATTTTAATTCGTGTCATCAGTAAGTGGTTTTATCTGTTCGGTTCTGTATTTATTGATCATCCGGGTTCCTTTAGGAGTAGCAATTCCATAAAGGAAAAGAATGAATATTTCTTTTTGTAGTGTGCCCAGGTCGGTTTTCATCGCATCATAAAAATTCCGTTGAAAGGGAAGGTTAATGCTTTCAATCCGCAAACGGCTCACCAGCGCCACATCAACATCCTCCCTGAATAATCCATCTTTAATACCCCATTCAATGCTATGGTAGATGAACTTATATAGAAAGTCTTCTTTGAATTTTAAGAACTTGCGGTACGCTGCCGGGTAATACTTCTGCATATCAAACAGCAGTACCGGGTTTAGCCGCCGCATCATTTCCGATACCGAAGCCGTAGCTAAAAAACCTTCATGAATAGCATTCTTGGCTTTTTCTCTACAGCTTTCGCAATTAGCGTGATTCGTTTCCAGTATCACTCCAATAGTGTCTGCAACCAGGGTTTCCTTGTCGGTGTAATACTGGTAGAGTGTTTTTTTGCTCATCCCGGTTTCTGCCGCTATATCGTCCATGCTTACCCGCCGCATGCCCAGCTGCATAAAAAGCTCTTTCGCTTTTTCTCTTATTCTTGTCTTGTTATCTACAACCATTGCCATTACGTCGCGAAACTAAGGAAACTTTTTCGGGGTCTAAAGTTTCCAAACATAATTATTTTTAAAGGCACTGGTTTTGAAAACGAGTTCAAAAGTAAAATACCTTAAAAGACGGTAAATATTTTTTAGGTGAATGGCAATTAATTGGGGGTGGGTGGCTGCTTGTTCTTACTACCTGTCAATAAAAGATATAGTATCTTGCGCTTCAAATGCCTAAATATCTACCCCATACTCCCAAGGATACCATTTTGAAGACCCTGTTCCGGTACTTTGTGCAGGGTGTAATCATACTCGCGCCGGTCACGATTACAGCATATATATTATATGTAGTGTTCGATTGGATTGATAGCCTGCTAAGGCCGGTATTTACTACACCGGGGGTAGGGTTTGTGCTTATTATCGCATTTATCATTTTTATAGGGTGGCTGAGTAGCTACTTTATTATGGAGAGCATGATCAATTTTTTTGATCATTGGCTGGAAAGAACACCCGGTATTAAATTAATTTATAAATCGATTAAGGATTTTTTCCAGGCTTTTGCCGGTGATAAGAAGAAATTCACAAAGGCCGTGTTAGCGAATGTTTTTAATAACGACGTATGGATCGTAGGTTTTTTGACCGATGATGAAATGGAGAAGTTTAATATGGGGCATGAAATGGTGGGCGTATATGTACCACAGGCCTACAATTTTGCCGGCCAATTATATATTTTGCCGAAAGAGCGGGTGAAGCCAATAGAAAACCTTACCCCTGGTGATGCCATGAAGTATACGGTAACAGGCGGTGTGGTAGAAAGTTAATACAAGGAATTATATGGGAAGGAAAATACTGATAGCAATAACAGGGGCAAGCGGATCAATATACCCGGCTCAGATGATCGATAAGCTTTTGCAACTAAAAGCTCAATGGGAGACACTGGCTGTTGTGGCTACAGATAATGCTATGGATGTATGGCTGGTTGAAATGCAGGAAGCTTTTAAAGAAAGGGAAGGGGTGCAGTATTTCAGCAAGAATGATTTCTCAGCACCCTTTGCATCAGGCAGTGGTCAATATGATACGATGATCATTGCTCCCTGCTCTATGGGTACTTTAGGACGCATTGCTAATGGTATTTCCAACGATTTGATCACGAGGGCAGCAGACGTGATTTTGAAAGAACGCCGCAAATTAATATGCGTTGCAAGAGAAACGCCTTATAACCTGGTTCATATACAGAATATGGAAAAGATAACTTTGGCCGGCGGTATTATTTGCCCGGCTACACCATCATTTTATAGTTTGCCTAAAACCATTGAAGAACTTGCCGCAACGGTAACTGACCGGGTGCTGGATCTGGCAGGATTTGATATTCAAAGTTTCAGATGGGGGCAATAAAAAGCCGGTTCCATTCATGAACCGGCATAAGGATCTTTTATAACTTTTAGCTTAACCCAGATCCACTTTGAATGGAACTTTTTTAGGAGGTAAGCATTGTTTGTCATCGCATGTCTGGTAAGTAACTGTGCCTGAAATATTAGTTTTAGCAGCAGCCTTCAACGTGATTTTTTGAACAAAGTTCACGGTTTTAGAATACTGATTGGCGCTGGTTCCCAGGGTAACATCGTGAAATTTTTCCATTTTACCCACTTCTTTAACAGCGCCTTCCAGTTTTACCAGGGGATTACCTGTAAAAGAAAATTTTGTTGGGATGCTAATCGCATCGGCCGGTTGTGTTTGAGAGTATAAATGCCATCCGTTATCCATTACAGCAGTCATGTGTATTTCATAAACCTTTGCAGATATTTTTTTACTGGTAAATTTCCAGCTTACCGGATTTAACTGGGCCTGTGCTGCTGCAACTATTAACACGGCTGTCAAAAGGAAAACTAACTTTTTCATTTATTATTTTATGGTTACAAAATCAATACTATGCATTAATTATATATGTAGATGCATTTGCTACGTCACAGGTTGTGCGATACCAGGAATTAACAATTTCCGGCGCTTTTTGTTTTACCTGATTTACTAACCCCCTGATTATCCTGTAAAGTTACGGAGCTTCTACGGAAATCGGTAATCAGCTGTCGGAATAAGGTTTGGCGGGTTTAGCTACCAGATATTGCCATATAACTGGTTGGCGATTATGAAAGCAATGGTTAGCCAGAATGAAATTTTAGGATAAAGCTTTAGTTCGGCATTTAAGTACCCATAGCCATGAAAAGCGGCCACCGGCACTAGGGTCAATACCAGGTTTTCTGAGGTTTTTTCAATATCAAAAAGCGCTGCTATTATGGTTATTGCCAGGTAACCGAGAAATAAATACCATCCTTTTCGTATATGAACTAACATCTTTGCCGAATTGGCCTGTACATAATACATGCCTGCCAATAAAGGGGCCAGTAAAAAGAATAAAGCGCCGGCATGCCAAAGCGAATAGCTGATGTTGGAACTTAGAAAAGAAAGATGGTAAAAGTAGGCGGGTACTTCCAGCTTGTCATTTAAAAATAAGTAAGTGCCATAAAAGTAATAAGGACTTATCAATCCTAACAAGAGAACAATCCAATCGGACAGTTTGAAGGGTCTCAATACCGGTAAGGCTAAAAAAGCCCAGGCAATAAAGAAAAGCGCCGGGAAAAAGAACAAGGATGCCAGACCAATGAGCAGCGATGCATTGAAAATATGATTTTTAACATGGTGCGATTGATAAAACAACTTAAACGATGTTAATAATAAAACAGATGCCACCAGGTTGGAGGACAACATATTAAAAGAAGGCAGAAAAGAGGTGATGAGTATATAAGCCATTCCTGCCAGGAAATTAGGCTTATTCATGAACCGATCCGTATTGATAAAGCTGTTGAGTATAAAAGCAATCAAAAGGTTCAGGGAAAAAGCAATTACAGCAAAAACAAAACTACTGCCGTTGGTAAGCCGATCTAAAAAGGCTGTCAGATTGGTATAAAATATACCGTCGCTCTGTTTAACAATAAAGCCTTTAGCATGAAAAAATGCCGGCAGTTTTATAAAAATGCCTAAAAGGATCAGTAGAATAATATTGCCCGGCGTTTTTTGCCTGAATATGCCCGTCATGAGCAGTTTTTGTATTTCAAATACAAATAAAGTCAATAAATGGGATTATAAGAACACTCCATTTAAAATACTATATGAATCCCTGCAATTGCCACAAAGTTTTACTGCATATAAAAACCTCCGGCTAACCAGCCAGAGGTTCAATGTTATGCAACAGGGCTTGTTTCCTATAACTCAACTTTAGCGAAGGATATATTTCTTTTATAAGAATAAGGAACAATCAGTTCTCCGGCACCTGTTTGCTTACCATATTTAGGCATAAAATCTATTCGTTTCTCCCGGGCTTTTATCGGTTGCCCTTTACGGATGGTGCCATCATTACCGATCATGATATTTTCCAGATCTGATATTTTTCCCGAATTGTTCATCAGGAAAACGATGCCGTTGGTGCCCGGAACTACCTGGTAAGAAATACTACCATCAGTATTGTTTTCACTTTGCGATTTTACAATAACATTATCCCAGGTTTTGTTGCCCTGCGCATCAAAGGAGAAAACGGCGATATTACCCGCATTGAACTGCTGCGAATTGCCCCACCCGGGTCCACCGCCCCAGCCAGGTCCCCAGCCGCCCCACCAATAGCTGCGATAAAAGAAGGGCGAGTAATACGAATACGGCCACCAGCCGCCCCAACGGCCCCAACCCCAGCCCCAGCCAGGACCCCAGCCTCCCCACATACCCATACCCATGCCTCCCCATCCCCAGCCAGGGCCCCATCCGCCCCAGTAACCCCAGCGATCCCAGTCATTGGTATTGTATAAAGCCTCAGATGCAACGGTAAAGCTACCATCACCATGTACAATGATATTATTGATAAAGAAATTATTAAAAGCATTTTTGCCAGACCTGCCCCTTGCTCTTTTCTTCAGATCTTCGTCAAACAAAGTGGTTTTTTCAAAAGCAGTTTGGCCCGTATTTTTATCGAATCCATACACATAGATCCCCTCTATATCACCGCGTTTTTTGGTACTGTAAAAAGAGGATAGCAAATAACGGCCACTGGCATCGTCTACCATTAATTTGATATCATCCAGGAAAAGATCGTTGACATTCAGCCGGTGTTCTTCATACTCATCTTTCCCGGCAGGTTTTTCAATTAATGCAGCATCAACAATATTACCGTTTGTTTGCCGGTGGTATTTAATAAAGGTATAACTGCCGTCGTTAGCAACGCTATGCCCTGTTAAGTAATCGCCTTTATATTCCATGGGCAGCGAAAAGCGGCTTTCGCCTATGGGCTGTAACGAGGCATCAAAAAGTTTGGTAGTGAAGCGAAAAAGACTCCGGTCTTTTTTATTGATCTTAAAGGCCATTAATTTGCTGCCGTCATTGCTTGTGACAATACTGTATATTTTATTGTCGGTTTTGTAGGAAATCATAGTTGTATCCAAAACAACAGGCTTACTTAAGATACGACCGTTGGCCTCAATGGGAACCGATTTTAAATATACCACATCGCCTTCCTGGTGTTGAAAGAGTAGGTAACGATGATTATCGGCATTATAAAATGAAATATCCAGTATTTCGTCTCTTTTGGGAAGAATAGTTAAAGGTACTTCTTCCCTTAGCTGCATATTATGATCATATACCGAAATACGATGATTGCCTTTTACTTCTTTATAAACAAGATAATTGTCTGCGGCCTTGCCTAAAATTTCAAAATTCATGCGCTCCACATCTTCCTTATTCACTGGTGCATAATGAATAGATTGGGCATAAGCGGCCATTGCCAAAAGAGTAAATACAAATACGGATAAAAATATGCGTTTCATCGTAAACGTTTTATGCCCGCCCGGCTCAATGCCGTTCGAACGGAGTCTTTAATGCTCGAATATTACCCTGAACGGTTAATTTTCCTGTACTCAAAATTGAACCATCCGGTTTTATTTGTTTGTTTTTATCTTAATCTGGCTCAATTATATATCCTGTTTGATGTCATTTATAAACAATACTTTTCCAGGAATATGTCTTATTTAACCAGTTTTATACCATAAAGTTACGAATACCTTGGGTACCAATTTTAAACAAGGCCGGTCCTTGCAAATTATAACTTTTCTTTTCAAAATATAAGGGTAACCAATTAAAAATAAAGTTTTTTTCATTT
>JBCNOR010000287.1:0-6623 GCA_039593785.1 Niabella sp.
AAAGTTGCTTAGAAAAGAGACGTGCTCTCACTCTTTTTCACTTTATAAAAATCAAATCTATTGGTATCTTCATTCAAAATCTCAAAGAACTACATAAAAAACAAACATAGGAGAAATGAGAAAAAGAGTTTACGCTGAGCTAAAAATTATTTACGATCCTGATGAAGCCATCCTTCAACAAAGGAACATTAAAATTGATCAGGTAGCCAAGTTTTTTATTCGCCAATTTTAAGTAAGTAATTAATTGAGCCTTAAAAATGGGTTCGATCCTGTCAACAGCTTTTATCTCCAATATGATCTCATTTTCTACTAAGATATCAATTACATATATTTTCCCTAAAGGTGCCTCTTTATAACTCATCTCTACAGGCACCTGCACCTTTGTGTAAATCTCTCTAAGATATAATTCGCGAACCAATGCTATTAGGTATGCAGATTCTAATAAACCAGGACCCAATTCTCTATGTACAGTAATGCAGGCATCAAGAATAATCCCTCCAACTTTATTTAAAGCTTCGTTATTCATAGTCCAGGTGTTAGCTCCACGTTCTGGTTTCTACGCGTTTAATATGTCACTTTCTAAACGACCGATTCTAACCTCAAATATACTCCACTTTCCTAAAATCTCATGCGTCATAATCTCCGCGTCAACTCCGCGTTCTCGCTTCTCCGCGGTAACATCACTTCTTCAACGCTAATATACTCCAATCCGTTTGCTCAGCAATGATAGTATTTCTCAAAACGCCAAGGCCCTCTATTTCCATTACCACCTCATCGCCATCCTGTAGCCACTGTTCCTTATAGTCCGGGTTGTTGAGCTTACCCGTGCCATTCAACTCCAAAAAGCAGCCGGTGCCTACAGTGCCGCTTCCAATTATATCGCCGGGGTAAAGGCCTGCACCATAAGAAGCTCTTTCAACGATCTCTGCAAAGGTCCAGTCCATGTCACCCAGGTTACCTGCGCTAACCTGCACGCCGTTTACACTACAGCTCATTTTCAAATTCCAGCTTTTGCCAGTGTGGTTTTCTTTGGGTGCAATTTCGAAGTTACTCAGCTCATCCAATGTTACCAGCCAGGGACCGACAACTGTAGCAAAATCCTTTCCCTTTGCAGGTCCCAGGTTCAATAACATTTCCTCCATTTGCAAAGTACGGGCACTCAAATCATTCATGATCATCAAACCGGCAATATGCGCATCAGCATCAGCTGCCTTGATATTACGACCAGGTTTCCCGATAACAATAGCAGCTTCCAGTTCAAAATCCAGCTTCTGAAAATGATCAGGCATGCACCTGATTACTCCCGGCCCCTGAATGCTGTTATGATTGGTAAAATAGAATATGGGATAGGCATCAAATTCTGGTATCATGGGTACTTTACGATTGCGACGAGCGGCAGCTACGTGCTGCCTGAAAGCATAACCGTCCCGGCAGGAAGTAGGGTGCGGCACCGGTGCCAACAATCGCACATCATCCAAACCGATCCGGCCCCATGATTTGCCTGCTATAATTTCCTCATGAACAACCATCAGGCGCGGATACAGCTCCTCCCATTGGTTTAATAAGCCGGACATGGTACCGGGCATTGCCATCCCGCTTGTCGGATAAATATATTGATCCAGCAATATGCCGCATTGCTCATTCCCATTATGTATATAAGAGACCAGTTTCATTTTCGTGTATTTTAATGAACCATTTCTATTTTCCCCATCGCCACTTTTCTGAACTGCTGCAGAATTGCAGGAATATCTTCCAGCTTACAGGTACCCACACTTAACCTGAACCATTGATCAGCTTTCTTTGCACCAAAAGCCGAAAATGGTATTACAGCAATACCCTCGTTCAGCAACCCGTTGAAAATATCACCGGGGATATCTACTTTTACAGTGAGGTAAATAGACGCCTGCGGAGCAATTGCTTCAACAGGAAGCCCTTCCTGCTTTAACGCCATCAGACCAGCATAAAAACCATCAAGACGGCGGGCGATCTTTCGTTTAAAGTTATACAGATATTCTTCTACAGCAGGTAAGTCGTTTAAAAAAGCGGTCAAAGCCTTTTGTTCGCCCATGGGGGCCCAGGCCCCAACATGACTTAGAATCGTTTTCATTTTATTGATTATTTCCTGAGGTCCATATCCCCAACCGACACGCACACCGGTAGCAGCAAAATTTTTACTTACAGCATCTGTAAAAATGGTATAATCTTTCATTGCCGGACAAACAGAAACCGGGTCAATATGTTGCGTTGGCTCCTGCACCAGCAGGTTATAAATATGGTCGTATAAAACATACAGCTTCTTTTCATTATCCCCCCTCCTGCTATTTTCTTCAACGACCAGGTCGGTTATTGCTTTCATCTGGTCCTGTGTATAACAGGTTCCTGTTGGATTTTGAGGCGAGCATAAAGCCAGTAAAACAGCGTCTTTCAGATGCGGCCGGATATCTTCGGCAGTCAGCATAAAATTATTATCTACCGAAGTTTCGATAGCACAACCCTTTGCCCCACTCAACTGTACATAGTAGTGATTGTTCCATGATGGAACCGGGTAAATCACTTTGTCGCCCCTGTCAACAATAGTTTGATACGCTGCAAAAATCAGCGGCCGTCCTCCTGATGCCACCAATATTTCAGCAGGTGCATAATACAGGTTTTGAAAATGACGTATAAACGCAGAGAGCTGCTCTCTTAAATCTGCATTGCCCTCAGGAGCCGGGTAATTCGTTTGCTTATTTTGATAAGCTTTTATAATCGCGTCCTCCAGCAATTGAGGTATTGGAAACAGGGAAGGTGAAAAATCACCAATGGTTAAATTATAGATCTGCTCTCCCCTGCCGATGCGCTCCCTGATGGCATTACCTATGGCCAGTGGCGCGGGGGCCGGCATCGTTTCTGCTAATTGTGAAAGTTTCATTATAAATGTAAAATATTAAATACTCAATGATAAATGGTTCATGGATTATTGTTGATTGACTGTGCAATGAGCAGGCTTATCGTAAGCCTCCCAGTCAACTTATCAACCTCTCAACCAGTCAACCGGTCAACCACTCAACCAGCCAACCTAACTACAAATTCCCTCTCGCCTCCTGTTCCCTTTCAATCGCTTCAAACAAAGCTTTAAAGTTTCCCTTACCAAAGCTCTTTGCTCCCTTACGTTGTATGATTTCAAAAAACAAAGTAGGCCGGTCTTCAACAGGTTTTGTGAATATCTGTAATAGGTAACCTTCGTCATCCCGGTCTACCAGAATCCCTAATTCCTTTAGAGGCAAAAGGTCTTCATCAATCTCGCCTACCCTATCCAGCAGCGTATCATAGTAAGATGCCGGCACTTTCAAAAACTCAACACCCCTGTTCTGCAGTTCCGTAACGGTTTCTATTATATTATTGGTAGCCAGCGCAGCATGTTGCACTCCTTCACCATTATAAAAGTCCAGGTATTCTTCGATCTGGGATTTCTTTTTTCCTTCGGCGGGCTCATTGATGGGAAATTTAACAAAGCCGTTACCGCTACTCATTACCTTACTCATCAATGCGGAGTATTCGGTAGAAATATCGTTATCATCAAAGGAAATGATATTACGAAAGCCCATTACCTCTTCGTAAAATTTCACCCATTCATTCATTTTATTCCACCCTACATTACCTACACAATGATCGACATATAACAACCCTGTTTGTGATGGATTATAGGATGACTCCCATTTTTTATAGCCGGGCAAAAAGGCTCCCTGGTAATTTTTCCGTTCAATAAAAAGATGCACCGTATCTCCATAAGTATGTATACCACTCATCACTACTTCACCCGCTTCGTCGGTTAAACGCACAGGCTCCATAAAGCTTCTGCCACCTCTTTGTGTGGTTTGTCTCCAGGCATCTGTAGCATCCTGTACGCGCAGGGCCAGCATCTTCACACCGTCTCCGTGACGGGCTACATGCGCGCTTATTTCATTATCGCCTTTAAGGGAAGTAGTAAAAACAAAGGTGAGCTTGTTCTGACGAACCGCATAGCTGGCGCGGTCTTTAACGCCGGTTTCAGGACCAGCATAGGCAAGGGATTGAAAACCAAACGCAGTTTTATAAAAGTGTGCGGCCTGCTTAGCATTGCCCACATAAAACTCTATGTAATCAGTGCCCTCAAGCGGTAAAAAATCAACAACATCAGCTACAGCTTGCGCTGACTGTAATGCATTAGACATAACAAAGATTTTAATCGTTAAAAAGAAAAAACAAAAAGGGAAATTCCTTTACAGGAAAATACGGGAATAGGTTAGATACGGTGATCAGTAGCAAGGGCCTCAACAAGCAATACGTAATTTACGCGCTTGTCCGTAAAAATTTTATATGGATAATCAGGCCTCATCGGTAATACAAAGATAACCATTTTAATGAATTACAGTATTTGTATTGTATATTTAATAATAAAATATAACAACCATGAAATCTCTGTTTATCCTGCCGATGCTGCTTATGCTTAGCCTTTTTAGTTACTCACAAAAAAACAAATCGCTTAACGGAACCTGGAAACTGGTTTCCGCCAAGAACGGTTCGTTGCCAACTGCTAACGTTGCTGAAGTAACACCGCAGATCAATTACATCAAAATTTTCGGTCCTAAACATTTTGTAGCAGTTACCTATCTGAATAATGGCAATGCCGTTAGAACGATCGGCGGCACTTACCAACTCAAAAAAGATCAGTACACAGAAGATATAGTTTACGCCGACGAAAAAAACAATCTTCAAAATACACAATCTGTTTTTTCTATCACGCTGGAGAAAAATAAAATGTATATCACCGGCAAAATTGCTAATGGCAATCTCGACCTTAGCGAGGTTTGGGAAAGAGTAGAATAAACCTGTCTTTTCTCCCGATTCTGTAATTTTGTTGTAGCGATGTGCTTTTAAAAAGTATTATTGCATCATTGTTATGCCATACTTTAGAAACTTTACCTACTGGATTGATAAAAGAAAATGGAAGTACTGTTTTCTTTTGGCCACCCTGGCTATGGCGCGATGAGCCGAAATGTTTAATACATATTTGATAGGAATGTAAAAGCAAAGCACTCTTTATTTTACATTCTACATTTTACATTTTAAATTATGGTACATGGCTCATTATTATACATTGGGAAAAATCCCTCATAAACGGCACACACAATTCAGAAAGCCTGATGGTTCGCTATATAGCGAGCAGCTATTTTCTACAGAAGGTTTTAGCGATGATTACTCATTGCTATACCATTGTCATCCTCCTACGCAAATTATCAGGACCGAACCCCAGGTGGATGTAAGTCCGCGGATAGCCGAAGAAAAAATGTTACAGCACCGCAGCTTTGAAGGTTTCCATATTAAGCCCGCGAAAGATTTCCTGGAAAGCCGGACACCGGTTTTAGTAAACAATGATTGCCATATTGTATTAGCTGCCCCTCAGCAAAGTATGCACGACTATTTTTACAAAAATACCGACGCGGATGAACTTCTCTTTATACACGAAGGCAGCGGCACGGTGCATACGCAATATGGTGAATTGCCTTTTGGTTACGGCGATTATATCATTCTTCCACGTGGTACTATTTACCAGATATCTTTTAATGATGAGAACAATCGCTTATTCATAGTAGAATCCTTTACGCCTTTACGTTTTCCCAAAAGGTATATGAGCCGCTTTGGACAATTGATGGAACATGCACCTTACTGCGAGCGGGATATACGCCCTCCACAGGATCTGCAGACACTTGATGAGAAAGGCGATTTCATGGTTAAAGCCAAGAAAAAAGGTATGTTGTATGGATTGCATTACGGCACACACCCTTTTGATGTGGTAGGTTGGGATGGCTGCTGTTATCCTTATATTTTCTCCATCCACGATTTTGAACCGATTACCGGCCGCGTGCATCAACCACCACCCGTGCATCAAACTTTTGAAACCAACGCCTTTGTGGTATGTTCCTTTGTACCGAGGCTATTCGACTACCATCCTTTAGCGGTTCCGGCGCCTTACAACCACAGTAACATAGACAGCGATGAAGTGATCTATTATGTGGATGGTGATTTTATGAGTCGTAAACATGTAACCAGGGGAATGATTACCCTACACCCGGCAGGTATCCCGCATGGGCCACATCCGGGCGCTGTTGAAAAAAGCATCGGGGCCAAAGAAACCAAAGAACTTGCGGTAATGGTCGATACTTTTCGTCCACTAATGCTCACCCAACAGGCGCTGGATATAGAGAATGACAATTACGTAATGAGCTGGGCGGAATAAAAATGTAAAATGCAATGTTGGGGAATTAAGCATTACCTGGCAGCACTTCGATCTGGTTCATGGTGTTTAAACCATCATTGATTAGTTTTGACAGCCCTGGCTGGATCGTTTTCAGCTGTTGAAGATAGTCTTCCACTTCAAATCTCAAATCATCCAATAGCGGCTGATCTTTCACCAGCTCCAATATTTCAATAGCACAAAGCCAGTCATGCGAGTGATTGGCTTTTATTTTAGCCCATACATTTACCAATTCACTCTTCATAGCTTTTCCTTCTCTTACATTACGCACCTGCTGGTATAACTGATGTAATGCGCGTTGCTCCCGGGTGTAAGAAGATACCGGCATTTCTTTGGGCAGCAGGGT
>JBCNOR010000288.1:0-6615 GCA_039593785.1 Niabella sp.
ATTCTGTGCGATGTAAGATGTACGCACTATACGCCACCTCTTAACCGCAAAGCCGCGAAGACAAGAAGAACGCCAGGATTCTCGATAGATAGAGATTTATCTAACCAGTACTTGTTCTTTGTTGTCGTCCACCATGTATGATGTAGGTTATACGATGTACGATCCATGAACGATGAATCATGACCTTTGCTCTGTGAACGATGATCTATTATACATGAACAATCTGTAAATCCTGTACGGTGTAAGATGTACGCACTATACGCCACCTCTTAACGCAAAGCCGCGAAGAAGCAAAGGACGCGGGGTATTTGATAGATTGGCATTTATCTGACCATTGATCATTCGACAGACAATGACTTATTATAAACATCATTTCACAATAGCATTTGTGTATTCTGTACAACAATTCATTATTCTTTTAAGTTCCTAGCGTCTTCCCGTCCTCGCGGTTAAGTAATATTCAGTTGTACCATCAAATCAATCTTGCAAAGGAACGCTGGAATTTGTGGCTAACTAAGAAATGCTGTCGCGTGGGCAGTCCTTATTTTATCTACCCGGCCGTTGATTATTGACCATTAACGATTGCCTCTTGTTGTCGGCACCAACTGTGTACGATGTCGGGTGTACGATGTACGAGCCACCAACTATGAACCATGATCTTTGTTCCATGGACCATGATCTATCCTCAATGAACCATCTGTAAACTGTGTACAATATACAACCACTCACCATTCACAACGCCCTACTTACTGACTATTCACTATTCACCATTAAAAACCTGGAACTAATACACTACTTAATGATACGCAAGGCAAATAGAATCTATTATTCACGTTCTAATTTTGTGTCAGAGTTGATGCATCATTAAAAGGCGTGTATGAAAAGATAGCTGAACAAGAACCATTGACTGTAAAACCATAATGCTGTTTATTGTACTCAACAATGTAAATGAGAACCAGCGGTAGCGATGGGTGCACAGGTTCTTACCCGTTCGAATAGTGTTAAGCGATAACGATAAAGATGCTAGAACTTTTATCCGTGTATCTATTCATTGATTAATTCTTTAAACGAAGTCATATCCCGGATATAACATCTATCAACCTACAACTTTAATAAACAATGAAAAGAGTGCGCACCATTCACATCATCGTCTCAATCATGATGCTCATCGTTTCGCCTGTCATTGAGTCTTACGGGCAAGACTTTCACGAAGAGCCTGGAGCTACTGCGGGTTTGCATGCAGGTGAACATGGGGGCAATCCGGGTAACATTGAAAGACGCCATCTAACAGCTGCCGCAAACTTTAGCGCCGGCGATAAACCGAATGGCTCAACTGCACAGTTTGCGAACCTTTCGGCGGTTGCCAGAGGCGGCATTTTATTTGTATACTGGTCTACCACGACAGAAAAAAACAATAAAGGTTTTGAAATAGGAATTTCTGCAGATCGATTGAATTTCACTACTATCGGCACCATGGATTCCAAAGCTGAAGAAGGCAATTCTAACCAAGCATTGAGTTACGAGTTTACAGCAGACATGGCAGGCGTAGCAATGGCCACCTCGGGCATTGTTATTGCCCTGCTAACACTGGGAACACTTGCCACGGAGATACCCGGTAAAAAAAGATGGATATGGGCGGGTATTATAGCCGGTGGCTTATCGATAGGAATAGCGGGCTGTCAGAAAAAAAACAAAGAGCCGATTTCCGGAAACATCAATGCTTATATCCGTATTGCGCAAATTGATATAAACGGAAGCAGGAGCTACTCTAAAATTGTGAAAGTGGTGAATAACTAATCCGTACACTTTGGATGATAGATGAAAGCCTTCCCGGGAAATCCGGGTTGGCTTTTTGTTTGCAGGAAAGAGGCGATGCGGTATGGAAGATATACGATGTTAAATGTACGATGTACGCATCTTAATCATGCAGGAGCGCCATGCTGTTGATAGATCGAACACAAACATTGAATATTGAACAGGTAACATTGAACCTTTAACTATCTAACGCATTCCTGTCAACGGGCACCTGCAATATCTGTGCATTTGTGGCTAACAAAAAGTGCTGTTGTACATGCAGTCCCTATTTACTTGCATACTCAATAGAGCATACTAATAATAAGCCACTAATACACGAATCTTGCGACCTTCGCTCCTCATACATTTAACGCCGCATGAACATTAATAGTTTTAGCAAGTGCCACGGATACACCGATAATATAATATCTGGGCATCTGTAGCACTATAGCTCTCTTACGCTCATTGATCACTGCTAAACCTTAATGCATCCTGGCCCTGAGCCCCTAACTTTGCACCAGGGGTTAGCATCATCACTAACAGCAATACCCCTTTAAATGTACTATTGATATGAAAATCTCGTTCTGGTCTATCGGCAAAAATCACGAACCCTACGTAAAAGCAGGTATCGAAGACTTTTCCAAAAGAATCAACAATTATTTTAAACTGGACTGGGAAATTATTGCCCCGCTAAAAAATGCGGCCAAAATGAACATTGATGATATGAAGAAAAATGAGGGAGATTTGATCTTATCAAAAATTCAGAAAGAAGATTTCCTGATTGCCCTGGATGAGCGGGGCACACAACTCAGCTCAGAAGGGCTGGCACAACAAATACAGATATGTGCTAACAACTCCAGTAAAAGAGTTGTTTTTTTAATAGGCGGCGCTTTCGGCATACATGAAGCAGTATTAAACAGGGCTAACTTTAAATGGAGTTTGTCAAAACTGGTATTTCCTCACCAATTAGTACGACTAATATTAGCCGAACAGGTTTACCGGGCCTGTAGTATCTTAAAAAATGAGAAATATCATCACCAATAGTCACCTGTTAGCGTATATAAAATTATTGCAGCCGGATATTAAACAAGATTATTCTTAAATGACTAAAGTATTATTTTTCCCGCTTTAAGGTAATATGAAGTATCGTATCATTATTTTATTGAGCTTTCTCGCAGGCTGCCTTATTTCCCTGGCAAGTCTTATCATCATCAGGGAGCAGCAACCTCAGCCCATCAGGCCGCATCGGGGTAATGATATGGTTGGTGTAGCCTATGGGCTGGCAGTAGGATTTAACATAGTACTGGCGGTTTGCTCCTTACCATCTTTGTTGGCGCGTGGTACAACCAGGAACCAGCTCTGGCTACATGCGCTGCTGCTATTGAGCCTGCCATTAGCCTTTACCTTATACAGCGCCATTGGCCTGGATGCTTATACGCTATTATACTGTGTACCTTACCTGCTGGTGAGTTTTGTCTTATTCATCTTTCGTATGAGAAAAGCTAAGCGCTTATAATCACCCTTCATCATTACACAGCGTTTCAAAACCCGAAAGCTTCGATATTACTTACGGCACCTATATCATCATTACATAGCTTTGCTACATTTTCGTACAAAACGCTCAAACCTCCTGTCTGTATTGCGCATAACCGGTCCGTGACCAAAGCAAATAATAGCCGGAGTCAGTTCGGCTAACTTTTGGAGCGACTGGATATTGTGTTGCCGGTCTGAGGTGAACATGTTTGGCGGAAGGTGCAAACCGGTAGCTGTCGTAAGCAGGTTCATATTAGTCGCCACATCTCCTATTATCAGTACACCATCCCGCTCACGAAATAAAGAAATATGACCTGCCGAATGGCCGGGCGTTTCTATTACCCGGAAGTTCCCGATTGTATCGTTTTCAACAATGGTCCGATCAACCAGATGTCCCTGCCCTGCCCAGTACTTTTGCTGAAGCTTTGCTATCCAATGTTGAGGCCTTGGATAGTCATTGGTCACCCTACCCGTTTCGGCCCTGAAAATTTCGTTATGATGACAGATTAAAGGTAACAAGAACTCTGCACATATCTGATCGCTGCAGCCCTGGTGGTCGGCGTGTGCATGCGTTAATACATGTTGATCAACAGGAATTTCCCGGAGCGCTTTCTTTATCGTATTATACGAACTCCGTATTCCCGAGTCTACCAATACACCTTCGATAATATAGCAGTTGATACTGTTTCTTGGCATCAGTGGAATATGAAACACTTCAGGAGCAATTTGATGTAGCATCATTTTTTGTGCAAATGTAGATCGCCGGCCCAAACTGCATAAGGACATTTGTCCTATAATGTTTTCAATCTTTGTATTTGCCCTTTCGCCCTTGTAAGCGATCGTTGTGTAATGCCCAGGTAAGATGCCAGATCCTGTGTAGCGATGCGCTGTAAAAGATCCGGTTCAGCAGACAAAACCTGAAGATATTTATCCACTGCTGACTTATTATTGTAATTCAGCAGATAACGCTCCTTTTGGTAATACTCCTGTTCCAATACAGACTTTATAAGCCCGTTCCAGTTGGTCACCTGACCAAGCAGATAACTATAGTCGGGGTAGCTTATCCTGTAAATTACGCTAGGTTCTACGGCCCTGATACTCCGTCTGGATTTCTCCTGTTTTATAAACTCCTGAAATGAAGAAGCAAATTCATTTTCAAACTTAAAGCATGTTATATTTTCATTCCCTTCTTTGTCGGCAGCATATGCTTTTACGGCACCACTGGCAATAAACCCAATGTATCGGCAGGTTTCATCTTCGCGAATAAAAAAATCACCCTTTTTTAAACGGATAGGTTTGAAGAACTGTATAGAAAAGTCAATTTCCTCTACTGAGAGCGCCCCTGTTGAGGACAGGTAATTTATTAATACATCAGTCATTGCGCCATCTTTTTATTCCTTCACTTTTTTCTTTCTCCGGGTTACATACAAAATCCCGTATCCAAAAATAACAATTATAGTACACTCAAAAACATTGAATCTGCTACCTTTTTATAGTTCGTTTTATATACGTAAGAGATTCCCCAGATATGAACTTTAAAAATTGAAAGCATTGAAGCCTTGTTGAAAACCCAGGGTTAGGGTTTAACTCAATTAGCTATTGTCAGGGTGTAACCAGACTACTTTTTGGGCTGGCTCATGTTCTTGCCCGAGAATATCACGATAGAGATCGGGGCGTCGCGCGCTGATATAGCGATATGCACCGGCTTGTATTAGTTTTTCGCGTGTAATGGCTGTAGTAACAAAACTATCTTCGAATGTGCGGCATTCGGCAAGAATATCCCCGAATGGATCTATAACCATGGAACAACCATTTTTCAATTGATCATCATCCATGCCGATTGGGTTTGAGAAAACAACATAAACTGCATTGTCATAGGCCCGGGCTGGCAACCATTTCATCAGCCAGGCACGCCCTTTCATTCCGTCAAATTCCAGGCGTAGCGACGTTGGATCATTTTCCCGGTTTTGCCACAGCCGGGGATCTACAAAACCTGCTCCGGGCCTGGAAGAAGGCGTACACATGGTTACATGCGGCATAAAGATGATATCAGCTCCCAATAATTTTGTCGCACGCACATTCTCGATAACATTATTGTCATAGCAGATTAAAATACCACATTTCCAGCCGTTGATTTCAAAAACCGTATAATCCTGACCTGGTGTTAAATGCGGATTTATAAAGGGATGCAGCTTGCGATGTTTTGCTATAAGGCCCTTCTTGTCTACACAGATATACGGCTTATATAAATTATCGTTTTCATCTTTCTCAAATAAGCCGGCAAGAATGGTGATATTGTATTGGGCTGCTATTGCAATCAGCTGCCGGGTACTCTCACCGTCCGGAACCATTTCGGCAATAGCCAGCATTTGTTGCTTATCTAAATTCCGTGCAAAGGTATACCCTGTAATGGAGCATTCATGAAAGGCAATCACCTCAGCCCCCTGGGCAGCAGCTTCCCGCGCTAGTTTTTCAATGATCGCCAGGTTATACGCTTTATCCGCACTTTTATGCTCAAATTGAGCAGTAGCTATTTTTAATTTGTCCATTGTTTTGGGTTTGATCTATGGACAAAGCTAATCCAAAGCTCTTAAGCCAAATTGTACAAACCCGACATAGGGTCAGGCCTGTCTTTCAATTCCATAAAATTGACAGCGAGTTTATTTGTATTGTTTACATATTGGGAAGGTGTGATACCCGTGTATTTTTTAAAGGTTCTGGTAAGATGAGACTGATCGAAATATCCACTTTCATAGCTGATGGCAGTTAAACTAATTTCAGCCGGTTTATTGCGAAGTAACTTCAAAAAAGTATGTAGCTGGACGATATTACCATATTTTTTGGGACTTATACCGATCTGCTGCGCAAATATTCTTTCGATATGCCGCCCGGTATAACCAGTATAGCGTACCAGCTGTTCAACAGTTACAAGCCCTTTGTGTTGAGCGATATATTTTAATACAGCAGGAAGTAAGGTTTGATTGGAAGACCTGCGATGGGTCGCTAATTCGTAAAAAAAGGAATTTAATGCCTGTAGCTTCTCTGTTGAATGTGAGCGCTGAAAAAGGGTTTTACAGAGCTTTTTTACTGGTGTTCCAAAAACCTCCTGTGCGGGAACGATCTGATCTTTTAATTCACTGGGAGATATACCAAGCAATTTGTAGAGGCCATCGGGTTGGAATACAATAGTGATAAAGGAAGTTGGGCCAATCAATGCCAGGTCTTGATAGTGGCTGATCTGGCCATACAAAAATGACGGCGGGAGATTCCGGGTATGATTGATGGATA
>JBCNOR010000289.1:0-6589 GCA_039593785.1 Niabella sp.
TGCAGCAGGGTGCCGATGGACAGTCCGGTATTGGCGAAGTTGGTCTTGGTTCCGCCCATGCCGCCCTTGTTGATCGCCCATTGCACGCCGACGGCATCCTGGATGTCGAAACGGGTCACTTTTTCCGCGCGCGACCACACACCGCTGCGTAGCGCTTCCAACACCAGCGGCTCATCGGCCTCTTTATTCCAAATAGGCCACTTAGGCCAGGGTGTATTGATAGCCGGAGCGCCTCCCAGCACTGCGGGCTTGCCTTCGGTTTTTAAAACAGTGGGCAATACCTGCTCCACGTTAAGCGTTGCTCCCAATCCTATAATTGCAGATCGTTTTATAAAGCTTCTGCGCCCCTTGTTATCTCTCATTGTATGGATTTTAATTATTGTGTAACCTGCCTTTTAAACATATTCTCGTAATGCTGCGTTCTCATAAATATGCCGCCGCTGCGCTCATAAAAATCATTATCCAGCTCAAATACGCCCTGCTTCACCTGTTGCCAGGAGGCATGCTGTACCGGGTGAAAAGTTTTCATCTGGTTCCAGTTCTTATAGTTCATGTCCCCGTTGGTTTCAATCAGCGGCATACCAACTCCGGGAAAGGGTTGCAACCGGGCTGCCAGGTTTTTATGCCAGTCCAGCAGCAGCGGGTTCACCGTAAGGTCTGCACAAATACAGGCTGCATAGTGCTCATAGGCCACTTTCGCGGTGCGCAAACTCATGCTCAGGGTTTTTGCTATACCCTTCAGCACAATAGCTTTGTACCCTTGTTGCATTCTTTTTACAGCATCGGCCTCTGTATGCACGCTTTCATCTGCCCCAACAATAACTCCCACATCGCTTACATTCTCATTATTGGACTCCCGGAAAGGCTCTTCAATTAATTTTATCTGTTCAAAAGCGCCTATTTTTTTGGCATGATCCAGGTACCGCAATAAGCTTTCCTTTTTTTCGTAGCGTCCGTTGGCATCCAGTGTATAGATCAGCTTTCCGTCTTTTGTCTGCGAAGTGCTTCGCTCCTTTAAGACCTGATGGACCTGCGTAAGCCGCTCCATGTCCAGCTTCAGCATCTGCTCCTGGTTGCCCGGCATGCCGGTTTTAATTTTAAAAACAAAATACCCCTCATCTGCTGCTTTCAACAAATCTGCCATCGGCATTCCATAGGGTATCTGGTACATTACCGCAATCTTTGAATTGCGCCGCGCCAAAGGCTTCCTGTAGGCAGGAGGAATCATAGCATCAAAATGCGCATACTTATTTTCCGATGCAAATACCAGCCAGGCAGCATTGTCCACGCTTACCAGGGCATTATAAATAAAATTGAGGTTAACATTGCTGCGCCCGGTTACAGATGCCGCGTATTTTGCGGTCTCTGGTAAAATTGCCGATAAAAGATCCACAGGCGTTTCAAAAGGTGTTTCTTTTACCAGCTGCAATGCTTTTTCGCTCACGGCATACATCAGCGCATTTCCCGCACTTTCAGCATGTTCCGAAAACACATTCGGGTCGCCATATAAAACGCTCTGTGTAGCCAGCCCGGTCTTAGGACCGCTGCCCGTGGTTTGCATCATCGATACAGCCTGCCAGAGCTCAGTCAGATAACCGCCCTTAAATCCAAAGGGCCGAACCAACGGCTGCCGCTCAAAATCGGAAGCGATATGGTCAATTTTTATTTTCATAGTTGAAGATGAAATGGCCAGTCCTGGTTTTACCAGGGGTAACAACGACAAGGAACCCATATTTTTAATAAACGCCCTCCTGCTCATAGCTGTCTTTTATCCCCTATCTTTTTCCAAAAAAGTTTTGACAAAATCATCATCGGTCAGATCGGGGTAAGCCTGGGTCACCCTTGTTATTTCGCCGGCCTGCCCCGGGGACAGAACCTCCTGCGGGTTTAAGCACCAGGTGCCCTCCAGCAAGCCCTGTCGCCGCAGCACTTCATGTATGCCCGGTATACAGCCATGAAAATGATGGGCAGGATCAAAAATCGCGGCGTTCATATCTGTTACGCACACATTCTTTGAAAGCCATTCTTCTATGTCTTGTTTATTACCCGTCTTATATGCTTTAACATTATGCAGTAGTTCCGCTGCCTTATGTGCCCACACAGCCCAATGCCCCAATAAGCCACCCCGGAAATCCTTCCGCACCAGCTTACCGTTTATCTCAAACTGATAAGGCGTAAGCAGGTCTGCAATAATGTTATCGTCATTGCCGGTGTACAGTGCAATCTCGTCCCTGCGTTCGGAGCTGCATACTGCCCTCACTACATCCAGCGTCTGATAACGGTTAAATGCGGCAATTTTGATGGCATGTACATTGGGGATATCTGCAAATTTTTTCCAGAACTCAAAACTCAGTATGCGGCCACCTACGGCTGGTTGCAAATAAAATCCAAATACCGGGATCACTTCCGCAACTGCTTTCGCTCGCTCAATAAGCTCATCTTCGGTAAGATCTTTTAACCCGCCCATGCTTAAGAGTCCCAGGTGGTATCCGTAACTTTTCGCCATCCGGGCTTCTTCAACAGCCTGGTTCACCGGACCGCAGATGCCGGCTACCTTTACGAAGTTTTCATTGCCGGCTTTGTCAATTTCATCGGCAGTGGTGTACAGCACTTTTTCCAGCAGATTGATTCCCGGGTCGCGGATCTCGAATTGCGTGGAATGCACTGCTATGGCAATGCCCCCAACACCACTGGCCAGGTAATAGCGGGTTAAACGGCGTTGCACCGCCTCATCAAAATTTCTTTCGGCTGTAAGTGCCAGAGGATGTGCCGGTATGGCGATACCATCCTGTAAAATGTTTTTTATTGCTGCGGGTAAGCTCATCATTCGTATCGGTTAAAATTGTCCTTGTCTTTCCTGGAAATGTGTGGGTTTGTTTATTTGCTTTCCCCCCAGGCTGATCCAGTCGGCTGTTAGTGCAATCATTTTTTTCAGCCCTACGCGCGGATAACCAAAAAGCCGGTGCGCTTCAGAGGCGTTGCTGAGCAGGGCGGTATCCTGCGCCTGCCCGGTAAAAACAGGTTGTTTGCCAAACAAGTTGCCGAACTGCGTAGCCAGCCAGGTGAGGCTGATGGTTTCGGGGCCGGTTACATTTAATATTTTTGCGGGCGTGCTGCAATGCAAAAAGCTTCTCAATGCAATTTCATTGGCATCGCCCTGCCAGATCACATTTACAGCACCTGTAGAAATATCGATCGGCAGGTTGTTATAAACAGATTTACCTACTTCCAATAACACTCCATAACGAAGGTCAATGGCATAATTCAACCGGTAAATCAATACCGGGGTTTTATTGACATCGGCGTAATATTGAAAAATACGTTCCCGTCCCAGGCAGGATTGTCCATACTCGCCCACAGGATCGGGCTTGGTTTCTTCCGAAAAACCGCCCTGGCTTAGTTTTGAAAAAGGGTAAACATTGCCCGTAGAAAAAGCAACAATGCGTGAATTTTTATACTTTTCCGCCACACGGCCCGGCAAATAAGCATTCATAGCCCATGTAAACGGTTCATTTCCCTTGGTACCAAACTTGGTACCCGCCAGGTACATTACATTCTTTACATCGGGCAGCGCCTGTAACTGCGCCTCATCCAGCAGGTCTGCAGGAATCACCTCCACACCCAGGTCCTGTAATTCTTTTTTTGCCGCCTCATCGCTAAACCTCGAAACGGCGATCAGTTTTTTAGATATGCCGGCCTCCTGCAACGCAATACCGGCCAGCTTTATCATGCCAGGACCCATTTTACCTCCCGCACCCAAAAAGATAATATCCCCGTCCAAAGCCTTTAAATCATCCTTTAATGCTTTTGATGGCTGGTACAATTCAGATTCTATCCATTGCAATTCATTCATGGTATATTTCTATTTTATAAGATTTAAATATTCTTAAAAAACAATTCTTTTACATTAATAACAGCCAATGCCAGCAACATCAGCAATCCTATGCCCGCCACCACTTTAGTTACTGGTTTATTTACATACCCTCCCATAATACGGCGATCATTTGCGATAATGAACATGGCAATTCCAATAAAGGGTACCACCAGTATGGTAACACTTTGTGCAAGTACAATAAGCTCCAACGGCGCTTTATCAAAACGCAGGGCTACAAAGGCCCCGATTATCATTACCAGCGCAATCAATATCCGCACGGTATTGGAGCTCAACTGCCCTTTGTAGCCCAATGCATCGCCCAGCAAGGTGCCTCCCACCGAGGCATTGCCGATCAGCGAAGAAAATGAAGCACCAAATAACCCAACCAGGAAGAGGTGGGCTGCATACTGCCCAAACAGCGGAGCTAAGGTTTTAGACATATCTGTTGCATTGGTTACCACTACTCCTGCAGGATGCAGAATAGACGCGGCACAGATCAATACGATACTGGCCATTATACCCAGTATCAAAATACCGGGTAGACTATCTGATGGCTTTTGCTCAAGCCCGGGTGATAACCGCCGCCGTTCCTGCACCATATATGATTGATATAAGGCACCCACAATGGAAAACGCCGAAGCAAACAACGCGATGACCAATCCCAGGGAACCCTCCGGCAAGGCTGGCGCCAAGCCCTTAATAATGCTGCCCGCTGACGGTTTTGTTAAAAAAAAGGTCACAATAAACGAACCCAGCATTACCACAATCAGCACGATCATAATTTTTTCGAGGATCTTATAAAACCCTTTAAAGAACAGCAGGGCGATGCCCAGGGCATTGGCAAAAATGATCCAAACCCGGGCGCTGAGGCCGGTGGTTTCGGCTAATGATATACCCACCCCGGTAGAATTGCCTGCCTGAAAAGAAGCGGTTACAAAAAAAACGCCGATGCCCACTAAAACCGCAACGGGCTTACCCCAGCGCTCTTTTATCAGTGCCAGAAACGACTGGTCGGTAGCCAGCGCAATCCGGGACGCCATACTGGTAAATACTGCCATGAAGAAAATAGCTGCAACCACGGCCCAAAGCAGATCACAGCCATAGGTAGCACCTAACTTGGAAGTGATGGTCATTTTACTGGGCCCGAAAACCAACGCAGCGGTAATGATACCTGGCCCTAATACCTTCAGCCAGCTGCTGGTTTTCCGATGGTTTTCCTTGTCAATAGTTCCCATTTGCAAATAATTTCAGGAGGTTTTTACATTTCAGAATCCCTTTTCATACGCTTCGGCAACGAATATAAAAATATTTTTGCTGACTTGAGTATATTTTGCGTATTTTTATTTTTAAAAACCGCATACAAAACGCAAACTGATTGATCATTGCTATAAAAGGCCAAAAAAATAAACTATGCCAGATAATATATAAATAGTTGATCCGGTTATGTAGCAAAAAACAACGCACAAAAACCGCATACTTTATTGCTAAAATCATTTTCATGCAGAATAGAATTACAGAAAAACCATCCCTATACCGGGATCTTGAACAAAAAACTACAGAGGAGTTGACCGGATTTATCAATGCTGAAGATAAACGCGTAGCGCCTGCAATTGAAAAAGAGTTGCCACGGATAAACACCCTGATAGATACTATTGTAAAAAAAATAGAAAATGGAGGGCGGCTGTTCTATGTAGGCGCAGGCAGCAGCGGCCGCCTGTCTGTTTTGGACGTAATTGAGCTTCCAACAACCTATGGTGTTTCTCCCGACCTATTCCAGGTGATCCTTGCCGGCGGTGTAGACCGTTTGGTGGAAGCCCGTGAGGAAATGGAAGACGATAAAAATGAGGCCTGGAGCAAACTGGAAGAAAAAGGCATTAACAGCAAAGACATCGTTGTGGGTATATCTGCAAGCGGCACTACCCCATTTGTTTTAGCGGCGCTCACCCACTGCAGAAAGAACGGTATTGATACCGGGTGTATTGTCAGCAACCCCGGCAGCCCGATTGCGGCACAGGCCATTTACCCCGTAGAGGTGATTACCGGACCTGAATTTATTACCGGCAGCACGCGCATGAAATGTGCCACAGCCCATAAGATGATCTTCGACATGATCAGCACCACTACCATGGTACGCCTGGGCCGGGTTATCGACAACCAGATGGTAAACGTAAAGCTCATCAATACAAAAATTACGGACAGGGCTACCAGGATGTTGATGAAGCTGGGCGCTATAGATGATTATGACAAGGCGCAGGAAATATTGTTCCGTAATGGCAGCGTACAAAATGCACTTCACTCATTAAATCATAAAAACAAACTATAATTACCAGACATGCCTGAGCAAGCTTTAACGATAACAGGTACCGTGCAACCCTCTATAACAAGATCACTGATCATCATTGGTCTTTTATTTGCCGTGTTTGGTTTTGTAACCTGGCTGGGATCGGTGCTCATTCCTTATTTGAAGATAGCCTGCGAATTGAATAACACACAGGCCTACCTGGTGGCCTTTGCCCTTTATATTTCTTATTTTGTAATGGCGCTTCCGGGAGGGTGGATCCTGAAAAAAACCGGGTTTAAAAAAGGAATATCATTGGGACTGGTGATCATGGCTGCAGGCTCACTTGTTTTTATCCCGGCGGCTTTAACCCGAACCTACCCGGTATTTTTAACCGGGCTGTTTATACAGGGCGCGGGGCTTTCTATTTTGCAAAC
>JBCNOR010000029.1:0-17653 GCA_039593785.1 Niabella sp.
TTATTAACCAAACAGAGATAATTCCCACAACTACTGCACTTCCTATTACTCCATACATGTGGAAGCTTTGCAGCCTGAACATCTCCTGTATGCGAAACCAGGAAACGATCTCAGCCTTTACAAACACAATTCCGAATACAACACCCACCAGTAAATACCTTAAATTATACGCAATACCCGTATTAGCTGGTTCGGTGCTATCTGAAGACTGTACTTCAAAATCAGTAACCTTATTATCCATTGAATGAGTTTTATAAGTTCATAATAACAGGAAGTAAAAGATTGGCCATAATGAAGCCACCGGCCATAAAACATATGGTTGCCACAAGAGATGGCCATTGCAGGTTACTGAGTCCCATAATGGCATGACCACTCGTACAGCCACCTGCATAACGGGTGCCGAAGCCAACGAGAAAACCGCCAACCACCAATAATATAAAACTCCTTAAGGTGAGCAAATGTTCCCAGCTGAATATTTCCTGCGGCAACAAATGTTGTGTATCCGTAACATGATAGGACTGCAGTTCTGCAGCCAGCGCAGGGGCTATGGATATCGCGTTACTATCAGACAACCACTGGGCGGCTATAAATCCACCAACGAGGATGCCCGCAACAAAAAACAGGTTCCATATTTCTTTTTTCCAGTTGTATTGAAAAAAGGGGATATTGGCCGGGAAACAGGCTGCACAAATATGTCTCAGGTTTGCTGATATACCAAAATGCTTATTGCCTAGCAATAATAGAGCGGGTACAATCAAACCTATCAGCGGGCCGGCTATATACCAGGGCCAGGGCTTTTTAATTAACTCTATCATATCGAACTTGTTTAAACTTTTAGAATGATTGATAATATATCGCCTCTGCGAGGCTTAATGTTCGTAAATGTATTTTTCTCTACCAATATCTTGTCCCTTGGGGCTTTACATGGGTAACAACACTGGTGAACGAGTTCATCTATAAAGTTAGCCCAATAGCTCATCATAGCGTTAAGATCAAAACAAACGAGCTAATTCATGAAAGATGATATAAATGCCCATCAGCAGAACAAACCAGCCAAAGCCCTTCTTTAAAATTCCCCCATCCAATTTTTGGCTGATTACAGAGCCTGCCAAAATACCGGCTACAGATATGCCCGTTATTTTTAGCAGCAAAGGCCAGTTCATTTGATGATGGGTTACATCGTCGGCAAACCCTATAAGACTATTGAGTGTGATGATGACCAGTGAGGTGCCAATAGCTTTCTTTATAGGAAGCCGAAGTAGTACCGTTAAAGCCGGGATCAACAGGAAACCTCCACCGGCGCCCAGCAAGCCGGTTACCAGCCCAACACCAATCCCATACAAAGCAATATTACCAACCCCTGTCCTGCGAACAACAGCATTATCCTTTTCAGTCTCCTTCTTTATCATTGAAAAAGAGGACATGATCATCAGGATGGCAAACAGTAACATGGTCAAAAGAGAAACCGATATCGGGTACCCTGCAATATTTATAGCTGAAGGAAGATGAGGTATAAGATAATGCCGTATACAGAAAACGGTAATAACCGATAAAGTTCCAAATACCACAACGGTTTTAAAATCAACTTTCTTATTGGCGAAGCTATTGACGGAACCTACCAGGCTGGTTACTCCTACAATAAACAACGAATAGGATGTTGCCAGCACCGGCGATACCTGGAAAAGGTATACCAATATAGGAACGGTTAATATGGACCCGCCGCCGCCAACCAGGCCCAATGTTAAACCAATTAATAATGCTGCTATGTAGCCCGCTATCTCCATATATCAATATACAAATATGCATATTTTAATGATGAGTGACATTCCATCCACCATTTTATGGGTTCGGCAGGCTGGGGTACTATTATTTGAACCGCCCAATTATACACTTTCAATAATTCTTTATCTTCAGTGCTGGCAAACGCCTTCAGAAAATGAAGTAACCGGCGTAAATCATTCGACTTTAAACACAAGACTTGAGAAAACAACGCATACCCGCTATTGCAGCTTTACTGCTTACAAAAATTTATACATGAAAAAACAGCTTGGTCTTTTTGATCTGACAATGATCTGTGTATCCTTCGTAATAGGGATGGGTATATTCAGAGCCCCTGTAAATGTAGCTAAGGCAACTCCTGATGTACTGACTTATTTTCTTTGCTGGCTGGCAGGAGGTATTGTTGCTTTTTGCGGAGCACTCACCTATGCCGAAATAGGATCCCGCACTCCTGCCACGGGAGGATACTATAAAGTTTTTTCCTATGCCTATCACCCGTCAATAGCATTTGCCATCAATTGTATCATCCTGGTTAGCAATGCCGCTTCGCTGGCTATGGTGGCATTGGTAGGGAGCGAATACCTCTCAGGAGTATTGTTTCCCGCCTCCGATAAGATCAAAACGATAGAGCTTTCGTTTGCTATCATTGCTATCATTATTTTTTATGGAGTGAATATGCTGGGGCTTAAGCTAAGCTCCCGTACCCAGAATATCCTGATGTTAATAAAAATCGGTATGGTTCTTTTGCTGATCGTATCCATTTTGTTTGCGCCCGCCGCACCTGTAGTAACACCGCAAAATGTTACAGCAACAGCTTTTACTGACTATGTTAAAGCTTTCGGGATTGGTTTGGTTGCAGTGAGTTTTACTTATGGAGGTTACCAGCAAACCATCAATTTCGGAGACGAGGTAAAAGATCCGTTGCGTACAGTACCACGTAGCATCTTCTGGGGCATTTTTATTATTGTGTCTCTGTACCTGCTGGTAAACTATGCCTATGTCAGGGTAATCGGTTTTGAGCAGCTGAAAGACAGTAAAAATATTGCGGCTATTATGGCTTCGAAAGTACTGGGTACAAAGGCAGAAAATATATTATCCGTTTTGTTGTTCCTGGGTGTGCTGGGTTATATCAATGGCTCGCTTTTAAGCAACCCACGCGTGATGTATGCCATGAGCAACGACAAGGTACTACCCGCTTTATTTTCTAAAACCAATAAAAACGGCGTCCTCACCTCCTCATTAACTATTTTTTCGCTGATAGCCGTACTCGTTGTGTTCTGGGCCGAGGAGTTTGATAAAATACTGAGCTTTTCCATTTTCCTGGATTGTTTTGGCATGGCGCTCTCGGCAGGAAGCATTTTTTATTTTAGAAGAAAAACCCGGCACCTGGACGGAACCGGCATTTACAGCATGAAGCTTTATCCGCTTTTGCCGGTTATCTTTATCGCGGCTTATGCATTCCTGGCCATCAGTATTGCAGCAGACTACCAAAAGAACGATTATGCCGCTTTAACCGGTATTATTGTATTGGCGGTTTTTGTAGCCATCTATTTTCTATTCTATCGAAAAAATAAAAAAAACGCTTTATAAAATGGACCTCTCCCATATAATAACTGATTTCGGCGAAAACAGGGATCAATATTTTAACGCGATAGCGCCCCCGATCTGGCAGGCCAGTAATTTTTCTTTTAAAGATGTGGAAAGTTTCAGCAAAGCCTTCGAGGATGAAAGAAATGACTACATCTATAGCAGGGGTATTAATCCTACTACTGATATCCTGCGTAAAAAACTGGCCGCCCTGGAAGGTTCTGAAGATTGCTTATTATTTAGCAGCGGCGCGGCAGCCATTTTTGCAGGAGTGCTGGCCAATGTAAAAGCAGGCGATCATATTGTTTCCGTTAAAAATCCCTACAGCTCTGCTAAAAAAATGTTCGATGCCATTCTACCCCGCTTTAATGTAACCGTAAGCTATATAGACGGTAAACTGGCCCAAAGCTGGAAGGATGCCACCCTGGATAATACGGTCCTGTTTTACCTGGAGTCTCCCAATAGCTGGACCTATGAGGTGCAGCCCCTAAAGGAGATAGCCGAATTCGCGCGGGAAAAAAATATTATCACCTTTATAGATAACACTTATTGCACACCCATTTATCAAAATGTAATGGACCTGGGCATTGACATTGCTATGCAAACGGCTACCAAATACATTGGCGGTCACAGCGATACCCTGGGAGGCGTTCTTTGCGGAACAAATGTCATGATGAAAAAAATTTTTGACACAGAGTTTATGACAATTGGCAGCGGGTTGCAGCCTTTTAATGGATGGATGCTATTGCGCGGCCTGAGAACGCTTCCCATGCGCCTCGAGCGCATTAACCAAACCACTGGTCAGATGATCGGCTTTTTAGAATCGCATGAAGAAATTGAGCGGCTGATATTTCCGTTCCACCCGTCCTTCGACCAATATGACCTGGCTAAAAAACAAATGAAAGCAGCCCTGGGACTGGTTACCATTGTTATCCGGAACAAAAAACGGGCAGCCATTATTAAATTTTGTGAAAGTCTCCAACATTTTTTAATGGCCGTAAGCTGGGGTGGGCATGAAAGCCTGGTCATTCCCCGCTGCGCTTTTATTAAAGAAAATGTGTACGATGCAGAAAATGAAAGTCACCGTCATATCCGGCTTTATTTTGGTTTGGAAGACCCTGATTACCTGATAAAGGACCTTCAACAGGCATTGTTGCAGGCAGCCGGTGTATAAAAATTTATTATAAATTAATTATTAAAAATCAGCAGTCAGTGCTGCTTTGGTCTGCTAAATCGGGGGTTTTATCCAATTTAGGGCCATACCTGGCCAAAGGCGGGGTTTAAAATGTTATTCAAGGCTTATATTTGCGAAACAAATTTGTTTTTTGGTATATGTTTTGCTCGAAAAATGAGTTTTGTAAAGTTTTAAACCTTATCTGATATAACATGAAGAGACTTCTGGCTGTAGTATTTGTTCTTTCTTTAGCGACAAATTTTTCCTTTGCACAAAAAGGACAGCGTTTAAAAAAACTGGTAAGTAAAAAATCTGACATCTCTGCAACTTTACCTTTATCGGTTGTTGAAATTCCTACCGGGACCTTTGTAATGGGAGATGAAACTGACACCTCAACAGTTTTGAAAAAAGAACTATCCAAACCCGTATTGATCAGCGGATTTTACCTGTCTCAGACAGAAATTACCAATGCGCAATACAAAGAATTCGTTTATTGGGTAAGAGACTCGATTGCCGCACGCACTTTGGGAGGACCATATATTACTGTTATTGCGGGTGATACTGCTGTAAACTGGAAACAGGCGTCAAAAATCAACTATGGAGACCCGCAGATTATGAGCCAGTTAGGCGATTTGCTGATGGACCCTTCCAAGACCATCAATAACAAAAGAACAATTGATCCTCAAAAACTTGTTTACCTGTTACAAGGTTTCAATTACCAGGAGGCTGCCAAAAAAGAAAATAAGGATAAAGCACCCAGTGAATTCATTTACAAATATTCTGTTCCCGTTTATCCTGATACCCTTTCATGGATGAGGGATTTCGGGTACTCTAACAATGAACAAATGGCGGTAGGCTATTTCAGCAGCCCTAAATTTCAGAACTACCCGGTTGTAGGTGTGAGCTGGAACCAGGCCAACGCCTTTTGTGACTGGATGACCAAACAAAAAATAAATTCGTACCAGGCAAAAAATAAAATGGCCGAAGGGGGTAAGTGCCGTCTGCCAACAGAAGCCGAGTGGTCCTATGCTGCCAGCCTTGACATTGCCGGTAACGAAAAAAAGAAATCTTCGAAAGCAAAGGATGATGATAAGGGTAATGTAGAGGCGCAGGGTAAGATCTTCCCGGTTTACGTAAATGACAGCAAAAAAGGACAGGCGGGACTATACAATATGGCTGATAATGTATCAGAGTGGATGATCACTTCCTATTACGAAGGCGGTGAAAATTTCCAGAACCGGTTTAACCCTGATATACAGTTCGGAACACCACAGTCCCAATCTAAATTCCAGAGAAGAAAAGTATTAAGAGGCGGAAGCTGGAAAGATTCACCATCCCTGGTAACCACCAGCAACCGGTCTTATGAAGACATGGATGCCACCCACTCCTATATTGGCTTCAGGGTTGTAATCAATCTTCCCGAATAACTACAATTCAACAATAACAATAAAAACATAACAAAAAACAAACTATATGCCGGCAGAAAAAAACTCCAACATCCAGCGTTATTTGAATATTTTCTTCTCATTAGGCGCTGTGCCTGTGTTATTAGGAGCCCTGTTCAAACTAACTAATACGGCTCCCATCGGAGATCCGGACACCTGGTTAAAGTTTGGTATGTACACGGAAGCATTGGTGTTTTTAATTTATGCATTGATGTATGCATTTAAGCCCGAAGCACTGGACGATGCTACAACCGTAGCTGTGGTTGAAGCTGCTCCCGCCAAAACAGCCCGTACCGGCAGCGCATTGGCATCTATGGATGAAATGTTGCAGGCAGCGGACATTACCCCCGATTCATTAAACAGGCTAAGTGAAGGTTTCAAATCACTGGAAACCAACATTAATAAAATCAGCAGTGCCTCTAACAGCGTTGTTGAAACAGAAGAATATGCCAAACAGGTAAAAGAAGCTACGCTTTCTATTCACAGGGTAAATACTTATTATAATAAGCTGGCAGAAACTTCTCATGCTTTGATTAACAGTGCTGAAGATGCAAAAGCCACTCAGAAGGAAATGGCAGAACTGGCTAAAAACCTTGCAAAATTAAACCAGGTTTACAGCAGCATGATCTCTGCTATGCAAATGAAAGGTGCATAAATGTTATAGAACCGGCACATGGCCGGTATTTTCTCAAAAGAGTCTTCGAAACCTACGATAATAGTAGCGGATAGAAGAAATAGAATCTAAAAATTGAATTTTTGAGAAGTCTTGCATCTCAAATCAAAACTCATAAATCAGCAATAATTTATGGCTTTACCTAAAGAGCCCCGGCAAAAAATGATTAACGTGATGTATTTGGTGCTCACAGCATTGCTGGCACTGAATATATCAAGCGAGGTATTAAATGCTTTTAAAACAATGGATAAAAGCTTTTCAAATGCCAATGCTACAATTGATAAAAAAACAGCTACCATATTTGCATCACTGGAGAGTAAACTCAACGATCCCAAAACCAGGGACCTGGCAGCAGTATGGAAGCCCAAGGCAGACCGGGCAAAACAGTTGTCCGATGAAATGGTTGCTTATATAGACAACGTAAAGACGCAGATTACCAATGAAGCAGGTGGCGCCAATGGTGGTCACTTTAATGCGAAAAATACCAATGCCGCTACAAAAATATTGGTAGACGGTGATGGCGGACAGCAATTGTTCAATAAGCTAAACGACTATAAAAAAAGCTTGTTGGGAATTGATGCTAAAATCAACGCCCAGTTTCAAAACAGCCTGCCTCTTGATTTAACGATGCCTGATGTGCAGAATAAAAGCAATAAGAACTGGGAGGACGCGTACTTTAGAAGAACTCCCGCTATTGCAGCCATTACTGTTCTTTCAAAATTTCAAAGTGATATTAAAAATGCTGAAGCCCAGGTAGTTGAATACTGCCACAACCAGATTGGTGAAGTGCAGGTAGTGTATGACGAGTTCCAGGCATTAGCTACCGCTAACGCACAATTTCTTCTGCCCGGCAGCGAGTTTACCATCACTGCAGGTGTAGGCGCGTTTAGCAAGAATGCCAAACCAACAGTGACCATTGACGGAGCAACAGTACCGTTAAATGCCAACGGCCTGGCAGAATATAAGACAACTGCCGGCGGACCGGGCACTTATACCAGGAAGGTAAATATCTCCTTTGTAAAGCCTGATGGTACCACGGCAACGCTTTCTAAAGATATCACTTACACCGTAGCATCTCCTACCGGTCTTACGGTGAGTGCTGACGCTGTAAAAGTGTTATATGTAGGTTTAGACAACCCGATCTCTGTAGGCGGCGGAAGCGGAACCAATGCAGCAAATCTTCGTGTATCTATCAGCCAGGGCTCTATTTCGGGCAGCGGCGGTAAATATATTGCGAAGGTTACCACACCGGGAACAGCGAAAGTTACCATCAATGATGGCAAGCAAACAACCAGCTTCGATTTTCGCGTAAAATCGGTACCAACACCTACAGCAATGGTGGGTGCCAGCCGGGGCGGACGTATGCGGGTTAACGAGTTTAAAGCACAGGCAGGAGTTAGAGCGGAGTTGGAAAACTTTGTATTTGAAGGTGTTAAGTTTACAGTAGTAGAGTACACCATGACATTTACGGGCGCAGGTTATCCTGAGTTTATGCACAAAGCAGTATCCGGTAACTCATTTAACGCAGTGCGCAGCCTCATCGAAAGAGCAAGACCAGGAAGCACCATCACCATTGATGAAATAAGAGCTTCCGGTCCGGGCGGTACCCGAACATTACCTCCAATAGCATTCAACCTTTTCTAAATAGTACGATTTGGTTTAATGTTTGCGGGCTAGATTATCACATTGGGCAACCGGGATATGAAAATATTCGTCTGTGAGCCATGATTACTTATAAAAACTGAAGAAATGAAATTTCGTATTACTTGTAGTATAGTATTATTTTTAATGATCAGCGGCTCGTTGATGGCGCAAAGACGCAGCGCTTATGATACGCCTTCAACACCCGCAAAAAGTACTGAAAAGAAAACTACAGATACAAAGAAAGCCACCACGAAGGATAAACCAACACCAAACGGAACTGGCGAGGGCGGCGACTACAATACGCCGGCGGCCAACCTGCCTATTGAAGTGGTAGAAGACCAGGGTGAAGGCGGTTTGTATGGTGTATCCAGGCAATCGCTGAGAAAAGATAATATTCTTGAAGATGACCATTCAGACAGCGCAGCTACGCCACTGGCTTACACACAGCTATATGCTGCTGACGCTATGTACCGCGTAAGGGTATGGCGCACTATCGACGCCCGTACACAAAAAAATGCCCGCTATTTTTATAATAAATCGATTGATGGCGATGACGATAAAAGGCTGATCAATATCATACTAAGGGCAATTAAAGAAGATAGTGTACAGGCTTTCAGTAACGTAGATGATCGTTTTACTACTCCTATTAGTTTCGATGAAGCGGTTGCCGGGTTTGGAGGAGGAGTAGATACTGTAGCTAAATATGATATGGAAGGAAATATCGCAGGTTACCAGGTAAGAGCCCGGGATGTTGCGCCTGATTCGGTATACAAATTCCGCTTAAAAGAAGAGTGGATATTCAATAAGCGCGATGGCAAAACTTATGTCAGGATCCTGGGTATCGCCCCGCTTACCAGCTATACTACTTCCGATGGCTATACTATGGAGAACAGCGAGCATGCCGTTTTCTGGGTTTATTATCCCGATCTTCGGAAAGCTTTGGTACGCAACAACATCACTAATCCCCTAAACATATCGGGTTACGTAACCTGGGAGGAAGTATTTGAAAACCGTCTTTTCGAGAGTAGTATCCAGAAATCTTCACTGGATGCAGAAAATGGTTTTAACAATACACCGCTTAAACCAGACCAGGCCGAAATAATCCAAAAGCAACTGAATAACCTGAGCTCTAAAGGCTGGGCAAATAAGTAGGTTGTTTTACTCAAATTTTGTTATCATGACCATTTTCCTGAAAAAAGTTATTATCGTTTCAACCGTAGTCCTGGGCTCTTTAAGCCTTTCAGCACAAAAATTCACTCCACAAAAAAATAGCATCGGATTTAATTTTGGAGCATTGAGCTATTCCGGGCGATTTGCCGTGGATGCGTCCTTAGCCAGCCATACCTCCCTGTACGCATCTATCGCGTACCGACGGAAAGTTTGGGACAAGCTATATGTTCGGGCAGAGGCATTTGGTGGCCGGATGCGGGGGGATAATTCTAATGTACCCTCGCAAGCGAGCAAACCTAATGGGCAGTTTCAAACAGAAATGGCAGAGCTGTCTGTAAAAGGCGAGTATGATTTCATTGACTTACAAAGCCACAAAGTGACACCCTTTGTAAACCTGGGAGTAGGTGGCTACGCTCTATTCAATTATTCTTCCACTGAAGGGCCTAAAGAAGGCAGTGATAAAATCGGATTTGTTATGCCTGTAGGCGGTGGCGTAAAATACAAGCTCAATAACCGGGTGAAGTTAGTAGCTGAAGGAAGCGCCCGGCTTTTCTCCAGGAACCTGGATGGTCGTACCGGTGCAAGCATTAACAATCCCAACCTGTATTATAGCTATGGCTTTGGCGTAATTTATGAGTTGATGCCGTCCAATATTTTATGGTAAAACTCAGCTTAATCAGCTGTTTTATAACATAACTGAAACCGGAGGACCTTTTAACTAAGTTCCTCCGGTTTTTTTATTGTATAATTAACCATGTTAATTTCTTTTCTGTCGGCCAGGAATTATCCGATCAAGTAAAGAATCCAAAACCGGCTTAATATCAGGAGAAGGCTTCAGTAAAAAAACTCCGGCTGCAAATAATACCATTACCAAAATCGATCGTGTAAATAAACCACCCCATCCTTCCAGCTTATCAAATAGTAGCCAGGTAATGGTATAAGTAACAAAGCCCAGCAATAATACATGGAGTGATTTCCATGTGAAGGGGAACAGCCTGAATTTTTTCCAGAGAAATACAATTCTTACAGTATTATAAATCGAAAATGAAATCAGATTGGCTAGTGACGGACCAATGATATCAAGCTGTTTTGTGAGCAGGTAGTTAAGCGGAAGCATGAGCACCAGCAACACCAAACCGCTTAACAATTCAAAACGCCAGTAATTAGAGGTACCGATAATCTGGGCATTAACTCCTGTACCCATGTCAACTAAACGAGTACAACCCAAAATAATAAATGCATTAAAGCCCAATAAATAATCGGGTTTTAGATCTAAAGTAATTACTGCCTGCCGGTAATTTAATGTGATCAATATTAGCATCAGCGTGGCAAAAATGAGTTGATTGATAGATGAGCGGTGATAAATGTTTTGAATAGACTGCATATTCTTGTCCTTCCATGCCTTTGCCAGGTGCGGAATGGTTGCCGCAATGATACCGCGTTGCGGGGCTTGTATCAAACTCGTGAGGGTGTAGGCCAGCGTAAATATACCCACCTTTGCCATCCCATCATCTAAAGTAGCTCCTATTACAAAAGAATCAAACACTGTAGAAAGGGTTACAATCACACTTGTACCATACATAAACAAACAGAAGCGGGCAATTTTTTTAACAAATTTCCTGGTCACCCTGCTAATGCTAAACACAAAATGGGCCTGCCGGGTAATTACCAAATAACCGCCGAGTGTTGCAGCTATACCCAGGTATGTAAACGCATAACATTTTATGAACACATCAAAATCGGGAATGATATTAAAGAAAAATAAAACAATAGTAATCGTCACCAGTAAGCGCCATTCCACTTCTCTTAAAAAAGCAGTAAAAACCGACTTATGTAAATTCCAGGCAAAAGCCTCTAAGATGTTAAACAGAGTAAGCCCCAATCCCATCGGAAACACCCAGTAATAATAGGTAACAAATAAAGGCGAATTTTCGCTGTATTTTTTAGACACCAGGTCCTGGAACGCAAGGCCGAGAATCACAACTGCTACAAATCCTATCAAGCTAACAATCAGCGCCCAGGCCAGCATATCATTTTTGCCCGGCTTTAAATTATCATTATAATAGGGATAAAACTTATAAATAAATGATGGCATTGCCAGTGTCGACAGTGAAGCCATCAGCGCTGCTACATCTATGAAAATTTTTGTAAGTCCGAATTCTGTGCTGGTAAAAAGTCCTTCTTTGGTAAAGAAAAAAGTATTAAGCAACCCTACCGAAAAACCAAAGTATACTATTATTGAAGAAACAATACTTTGCCGCCTGATTTTTGCACTCATTATAAAGTTGCCGGTTTACGTTTTAAATTGTCCATAATCCAATTGTCAAACTTAGAACATTTTTAATTGGCACAATGAAAAGCAAACCTTAAAATCATATTTCCTTTACGGTTATATAAAAATCAGGCACCACTTTTATAGCACCCCCTGTTTCTTTGAGGCTTATTTTTTGAAAAGCTTCGGTAGGATAAAGCCAACGGCCGTTGCTTAACAACACCGGCATATTAAAGCCTTTTACAGTGTTCGTCCATTTGTATAATATATGGTCTCCCTCTACTTTGTACTGAAGTTCAGGTACAAGAATGGTTCGCAGGTATTGATCGAAGATCTTACTCAGGTCCTTTTTGCTTTTCTGGCTCATATAGCGCTCTACCTGTTGAGTGGTTACCGTTTGATGGTAGAAATCTTTATTCAACCCTCTTAAAATACTTTTAAACAAAGCGTCATTATTAATTACCTGCCTGATGGTATGCAGCATATTGCCCCCCTTATAATACATATCCCCACTCCCCTCTTCGTTCACCCCGTAAACACCAATAATGGGTATGTCGTTAGCAATCTTTTTACGGGTACCGATCACATACTCACTCCCGGCTTTTTTTCCAAACTCACATTCTGTAAACAGGGTTTCGCTGTAATTGGTAAAGCTTTCATGTATCCACATGTCGGCAATATCTTTTGATGTAATATTGTTCGCAAACCACTCGTGCCCGCTTTCGTGAATAATAATAAAATCAAACTTTAAGCCCCAGCCGCTTTCACTTAAATCCTTGCCCAGGTATCCCATACCATACTTATTGCCATAAGCAACGGCGCTCTGGTGTTCCATGCCTAAATGGGGTGCATCCACCAGTTTGTAGCTATCTTCATAAAAAGGATAGGGTCCCATCCAGCTTTCGAAGCAGGTAATCATAGGCTTTACCACTTCAAATTGCTTTTTAGCCTTTTCGAGGTTATAATCCAGCACCCAGTAATCCAGGTCTAATACGCCCTTCTCTCCCTTCATTTTATCTTTAAAGTTCACGTATTTGCCTATGTAGGGAATGATATTGTAACTATTGATGGGGTTCTTCACCTGCCATGTCCAGGTTGCAGAACCGTCGCCGTTTTTTCGCTCACTGGCCAGGCGACCATTGCCAACAGCTACCAATGTATCTGGTACGGTTACGGCCAGAGACGCTCCTTTATCAGGCTCATCTCCCTGGTAATCTTTACACGGATACCAGGCACTGGCACCCAACCCCTGACAGGCTACGCTGATCCAGTCCCGTCCTTTTTCATCCTTGCTCCAGATCCATCCTCCATCCCAGGGCGCATTCTTTGCAGCCTTCGGCGTTCCATGAAAGTGAATAGTGATCTGCCGGGTACCCGGCTTTATTTTATATTTGGCTTCAGGATTTCTGAACTCCACCCAATAAACATTTCCCTCCCTTCGCTGCGGCAGGACTTTCCCATCCAATACCACACTATCGATTAACATGGGCTCCTGCAAATCAATTTGCATCAGCCTGGCACCGGTATCATAAAACGTAATGGTATTTTTCCCGTCAATAGTCTTTGAGGTAAAGTTGGGCCTTACTGAAATATCATAACGTAATACATCCCATCCCATCCTACCCGTTCCATTGCTGCCTCTCAATGTATCCTGCCGTGTGAACGTTTTATTAGAAACCCCTAGTTGAGCCGCCGCTGGAAATACAGATATGGCTATAAAAAATAAAACAAGTATTTTGGAACAGTTTTTAAACATACACCCTTGATTGAAGTGTAAATTTAACCGTTCAATCTTAAATCTCTTTTTATAAATTGATAAACGGTCATACATTTTATAGCGCTTATCTACGGCATGCACCCCTGGTTGCAAGGCAACGCCGGGAGCGGGCGCCTGGCAGGCGGGCCCCACGCGTACTGCTCCTGACAGCCTGCGCGCTCCTGTCCTTCGTTTCATGCTCCACCAGGAGTAAATCAGTCAAAAAAATATTCCATTATAATGAATATACCGGCATAGCCTCCCTCGACCCTGCATTTGCTAAAAACCAGTCCACCATGTGGCCGGCCCACCAGTTGTTTAACACTTTGGTGGAAATTGATGACAGCCTGAATATCAAACCCTCTGTTGCCACCCACTGGGAGATCTCTGATGATAAAAGAACTTATACTTTTTATTTAAGGACCGATATAGTATTCCATAATGATGCCTGCTTTCCTCAAAGCAAAGGAAGGCAACTCGTTGCTGCCGACGTAGTATTTAGTCTCAACCGCATTATTGATCCGGGGGTAGCCAGCCCGGGTGCGTGGATCTTTAACGGCAAAGTAGACAGCATTCAGCCATTTAAAGCGTTGAACGATACAACTTTTCAACTAAGGCTGTTACAGCCCTATCAACCTATACTGGGCATATTATCGATGCAGTACTGCTCCATAGTAGCACCCGAGGCGGTCCGCTTATATGGCAAAGATTTCAGGCAGCACCCCGTAGGGAGCGGGCCTTTTAAGTTTGTAAAATGGGAAGAAGGCCAGGCACTGATCTTTGGCAAAAATGAAAATTATTTTGAAAGAGACAGCATGGGCATCCGTTTACCTTATCTCGATGGTATTAAAATAAGCTTTAAAGATAGCCGGGCTACTGAGTTTCTTTTATTCCGGCAAGGGCAGCTCGACTTCATCAATGAACTTGACCCCAGCTTTAAAGACGAAGTGCTGACTAAAAAAGGAACACTGCGCAATATCTGGAAAGATAAAATAGAACTGCAAACCCAACCTTATTTAAATATAGAATACCTGGGTATTTTGGTGGACAGCACCAACCCTATTGTAAAAAACTCACCGCTCCGTTTTAAAAAGATCCGGCAGGCTATTAACTATGGTTTCGATCGCCGCAAGATGATTCTTTATTTAAGAAATTCGTTAGGTACCCCTGCTGAAAGTGGCTTTGTTCCCATGGGTCTTCCCTCATTCAATGATTCTATAGTAAGAGGATACACTTACGATCCTGGCAAAGCCGCCCGGCTACTGGCAGAAGCCGGGTTTCCGCGAGGGAAAGGTTTGGCGCCGGTGAAGCTGTTAACCATTTCTATTTACGCCGACTTTGGTAATTTTATAGCAAGACAACTGGAGGAAACAGGCATCCCGGTACAGGTGGAAGTAGTGCAAAAATCATTACTCTTTGAAATGACATCAGGTTCTAAAGCTCCCTTTTTCCGTGGCGGGTGGATCGCAGATTATCCGGATGCCGAAAATTACCTTTCTGTTTTTTATTCAAAAAACCCGGCCCCGCCTAATTATACGCGGTATAAAAACCCGGCTTTTGATAAGGTATTTGAACAGGCCATAAAAGAAACCAATGACTCCATCAGGTATACTCTGTACAGGCAGGCAGACCAGATAGTAATTAACGATGCGCCGGTAGTGCCATTGTGGTACGACAAAGTAATTCACCTGGTACAGAAAAACGTAAGCGGCTTCCCTCCCAACGCATTAAATCTTTTAGAACTCCGAAAAACCCGAATCAACTAAAATACTATGATGTATTGCATGGACCCCATAGCCGCTCCCTTACTGAAAGCTTTTGTAAGTGAATCGGTATCATCATTTGTTGGATGGCTGGGCACAGGATTTTATTTGCTGGCTTACCTGCTCATCAGCTTTAATAAAGTAAAAGCCAGCAAGCCTGCCTACCATATTCTTAACATCCTGGGAGCTATGGGCCTTATCCTGCATGCGCTATACATGAACGACGGCCCCAATCTTATTTGTAATCTAGCATGGCTTTCAATCGCTGTCATCGCCATTATCGCTATTTTTTTAAGAAAGGCTAAACAAAATTAAGCAGCGCAATAGCCTGTTTTTTATATCGTTTCAAACCCGCCGCATACTCCTTTTCGTCTTTAACAAGGCTCAGGTAGTAATAGGCGCCATCTACCAATACAAAAATAAGATCCGCTGTAACCGCGGGGTTCGCTACCTGGAGTAAGCCATCCTTTTTGCAGGCCCTGATATACTGCTCCATATTCTTACGCAGCGTTTCCAGTAACCGCCTGTACCTGCCCGCAATCGTTTCATCTCTTAAGGCCAATGCATAGCAACTGTAAGACACACTATCATCAAACAAAATATTCCATTTATTGGAAAATACGTTATCAATAATTTTCAACAGCACCGTTTTGGGTGTGCTGTTAGCAGATGCCGGAACGTTGAATATTTGCAGGTACCGATCCAGTATAAATTCAATAAGCCCGTAAACCAGCTGCTCGCGGGTTTTGAAATAATGGATGATCAAACTGGGGTTCATTCCGGCCAGCTCGGCTGTTTTAGCCAATGAAGCATTTTCCAGCCCTTCCTGTTTGGCTATCTGGTAAAATACTTCTATAATTTCTTTTTGTCGTGCGTCTTTTAAACTTCGTCTTCCCATAGTAGTTAAATTAGAGTGGCATTAATATCAATAACAGTAAGCAATACAACATTAATTTGCCAGAAGGTGCATGTAAATTAATTTAAAATTAAACATAAACTGTATACAAAAAACGAGTAACATAAAATTAATATTAAATTAATTGAATGTTCATTCAATTAATTTTTTTAGTATTTTACTGCCATATATTTTTGACACTGCGAAAGAGTTAGTTGATGGCCCGCTACATAAAAAATCAGTTTTAAGCTACAGAATCTTTCTTCGAAAAAAGGAGATCAGGAATGATAGAGCTTAAAATAGAAGCTGCATCAATATGGGCATTTACTTTCTTATTCGCAAAGCTATAGCTGTGTATACAACTGCATATTAAACAAGAAAAAGAGACCATATCCGGTGCAAACGTTTGCGCAAAAATTAATATTAATTTAAATTGAATGTTCATTCAATTTAAATTTGTAATAACAAATACAGGAATGCTACTATAAATTGCATTTTTTTCGATGTGCCGGTACTTATGGGAATGCTTGTGTGATATTGCTTGCAACGTTGATTAAAAGGGTGTTTTTAAAATAAACTATTATCTCTCGTTAAAATATTTTTCAGTTTAAAAACAATTGCAATGAGTAAACTCAAACTATTTATACCGCAGGTCTCTTCCCCGGGAAATTACCCGGCAAAAATTTCGCATGACCTGGCATAGTTATGCAGCAGCAGGAAGCAATCTGCACCCATTTTATTATTCTGTACACATCTAAAACAACTCGTAAATGAAAAAACATTTTTTAACCTGGTTACTGCTGGTTCTGCTAGGCGTATGTCATGCGCAAACGCCTGCTACTGTAAGCGGCATCGTAAGATCTGCCAATGATAGCACGCCGTTGCAGGGCGTTAGTGTAATAGAAAAAGGAACGACAAACGGTACGACAACAGGAACAGACGGAAACTTCACCATTCAGGTACGTAATGGTGCAACGCTGGTATTTTCTGCATTGGGTTTGCAAACAAAAGAAATGGCTGCAGTCGACGTACAGGGATCAATCATCTATTTACACAATGCGGATGCGTTAGGAATGGAAGAGGTAGTAGTAACAGCACTGGGTATTAAACGTTCAGAGAAAGCGCTTGGATACTCTACTCAAAAAGTTAACACCAAAGAGCTGGTAGGCGCAAAAACAGTTGATGTAGGGACCAAACTTACTGGTAAAATAGCTGGTTTAAATGTAAAAAACAGCACGGAGTTTAACGGCGCGCCCCAGCTGGAGTTAAGAGGTAGCCCGGCACTCTTAGTTGTGGACGGGGTTCCATTTCCTAATTTAAGTCTCCGCGATATTGCACCGGATGATATAGAAAATTTAACCGTATTAAAAGGAGCAACGGCTTCGGCGCTATATGGGTTTAGGGGCGCTAATGGTGCCATTATGATAGAAACCAAAAGAGGGAAAACGGGGTTTGATGTAAGCGTAAACAGTAGCAGTATGTTTACCAGCGGATT
>JBCNOR010000290.1:0-6586 GCA_039593785.1 Niabella sp.
GTATGTCCTGACATGGACTTCACTAGGGATGGACTAGGGAAAAACATGGGATCTAGTAGGGAAAGACATGAGAAACACATGGGAAAGACATGGGAAAAACACAGGATGTCTTGTCCTGGAATAAGTTTACACCTGAGTTAAATAATCCTGTTTGACGTTTACAATAGCCTGCTGTAATCCTGATTTAGGTTTACAGGATCCAGGCAAAATGAGAAAGACACGATGCCTCAGAATGAAACCCATATTCTTTACCCATTTTACATTTTATTCTCAATAGCTATAATCCTAAACCCCGACCCGAGTTGCGCACGAGTTGCGCAGCAATGTCGCAGCAATTACGGGGCAATTACGGTCTTCCTAAACTATGAAACCGGCCTATAGCGGAACCTGAATAACAAGTTAAATATACAGGCTGCATTCCGGGTTCCAAATAAGCGGCAGCAACTAAAATTTGGCCGGAAAAATATTTCTCCATAAATTTATGTAAGCAATTACGTAATTAAAGATATAGTCATGGATTTTTACGATGAAATAGGAAAAATGGCCCTGGGCAGCCGGCTGCGGCGCCTGAGCGACCTGCTAACAGAAGAAGCCTCACAGATCTACAGCCTGTATGCTATTGATATGCAGCCTAAATGGTTCCCGGTATTTTATGTGCTTTCCCGCGGGGAGGAAAGGACCATTACAGAGATAGCGCAGGAGATCGGACATACCCACCCTTCCGTGAGCCAGATTGTGCGGGAAATGGCCAAGAAGGGATATGTGAAAGAGAAGAAAGGCAAGAAGGACGGGCGTAAGAACTACATTACGCTTTCCCCTGCCGGAGAAGCCATCCGTATTAAGATACAGGACCAGTATAAAGATGTAGGCGCTGCGGTGGATACGGCCATGAAAACCACGCAGTATGATCTGTGGAAGGGCATTGCAGAATGGGAATTCCTGCTGGAGCAGAAAAGCCTGCTGCGGCGCGTACAGGAGGAGAAAAAGCAACGGGAAAGCACGGAGGTGCAGATCATAGATTACCAGCCTAAACACGCAGCAGCATTCAGGAAGCTGAACGAAGAATGGATCACTACTTATTTTAAAATGGAAGCGGCTGATTATAAAGCACTGGATCATCCCAAAGAATACATCCTGCAAAAAGGCGGGTATATCCTGATGGCTATTTATAATAACGAACCGGTAGGCACCTGTGCGCTTATTAAAATGGAAGACGGCGGTTATGAGCTGGCCAAAATGGCTGTGTCGCCGGAAGCGCGCGGTAAGAACATTGGCTGGTTGCTGGGGAATGCTATTATAGAAAAAGCCCGCAGCCTTGGCGCGCACCGCCTGTACCTGGAAAGCAATACTATTTTAAAGCCGGCTATTAACCTTTACCACAAACTTGGGTTTAAGAAAATAACCGGGCCGCCCTCACCGTATGAAAGGGCCAATATTCAAATGGAGTTAATTTTGGATTGATACGTTTTAATATTTAGATTTTACATGAATAGCCACCCGGCATAGGTGGCTATTTTTGTTTGCTGCTATTCCTCCAGGAATATTTTGCTGAACGATAAATATTCTTCATTCCGCTTTACCACTTTTACACCAGTGGACAGCCGCCCTGCAATGCTTGTTTATTGCTATTGCAGCCATTATCTTTAGGAGAACAGACTGCCATGGAGCTCTTCTTCAATATTATCTACTTCTGCTGGTTTGCATCAGAGATTATCCTGAACCGGGTGCTGCGTGCCGGGCAAAATGATAAAAAACCGGACAACCACACCCTGACCTATATATGGATAACAGTGATTGTTTGTGTGATTGCTGCTGTAAACATCTCTAAACGGACCTATTTCCCGATTATAAAGTCCCCTGTTATTGGCCTTGTGGGCATTGGGCTAATAATATTAGGTATGGTGCTGAGGCTGATCGCAGTTATTTCCCTGGGCCGTTTTTTTACGGTGAATGTAGCTATCCGGGAAGGGCATACTGTTAAGCGGGATGGGATGTACAAATATGTGCGGCATCCCTCCTACTCAGCCTCGCTGCTCTCTTTCCTGGGGTTTGGCATTTCCATGAATAACTGGGTAGCCCTGCTGGTGGTATTTGTACCGGTGACGACCGCTTTCCTGTACCGGATCCATGTGGAGGAAACCATGCTGTCGGAGGCTTTAGGGGCGGATTACCTGGAATATAAAAAGCATACTAAGCGGCTGGTACCGGGGATTTATTAAGAAAAATTGATTAGTTTTTGATATTTCAGGATTGACCATTATCTTTGCACTCCCTCCGTAAAAAGAGGGGCTTATATGGCGAGGTAGCTCAGGCGGTTAGAGCGCAGGATTCATAACCCTGAGGTCAAGGGTTCAACTCCCTTTCTCGCTACGAAATAGGAAAGAGGCTTTGAAGTATTATTTGATACTTCAAAGCCTTTTTGGATCATAGAATAACCAATTCGTTTGTATAAATCCCTAATACTCAAAATACCCTCATTACCTAAAATAACCCCAGTATGGCAACATTCAGAGAATATCTGAAAGATCATCCCTTCTTAGTAATTCTTGGCGCTGTCGCTTCTATATGCACCATCATGGGCTGGCCGGGAAATTGCAATAAAGAGAAAAATATTGCAACAACATTTACAACTAACCGTGATACTATCCTGGTTAAGAGTGATGTCACAGATGTTCATTCCAATCCAGACAGTCATCCTCTCAAAAATTACAATAGGCAACCTATTACGGCCGCCACCGGAGAGCCTACCCAACCTATTCAACCACTCATGGCAAATACATTTACAGGTATTGCCGTCCTTGCAACTGAAAATGGACATTTTAGCACCATCCTGACTAATAAATTGAATGGCTGGGCATCTCAGGCTGGTCCTTCGTCCCAATCTGCTTTGCAAACTGAAATAATTTCTAATGGCTCTTTTGACAAGATAATCGAGCATAATGTGCAGACCATAAAAGCGATTTCCCCCTTTATTACAGGCCATATATGCCTGTTGCGTTGCAATACGACCTATGAAGACAGCAGTGTAGACGCGGCGTTATATAAAGCTATCACCATTTGGGACATAATAGTGATAAATGCCCAAACCACAGAGGTAATATTACGGGAAGGAAGCACACTTACCGCTAGTGACATTTCCAAGAATCGAGCTGCTCAACGCAACTATGATGAAATCTTCTCCTTTTTAAATAACAAAAAAATAGACCTGTAATGAAATCTTTCTACCTTCTTATAACACTGCTGTTCTTCAGCCTACTTCTTAACAGTGTATATGCCCAAAAAGATTTTGACGGCCAGATCAAAAAGATGAGCGATACACTTACACAACGCCTTCTAAGGACCGGAAAAAAAAGGTTAGCCGTCAGCAACTTTACAGACCTTCAAGGAAATGTAACAGAGCTAGGCAAATACATAGCAGAGGTATTTAGTATAGAACTTAGTAACTCCAACCTGGAGGTAGTAGACAGAAGCCGGCTCAAAGATCTGCTACAGGAACTCAAGATGACGGAAGAAAAACTTACAACCCCCGCTAACGCTCTCAAGTTGGGAGAAATGGCCGGCGTTGAATATATCATTACGGGTACCACTACACCACTTGATAATACTATCGACATAACAGTTAAAGCCCTGGATATACAAAAAGGCATTTCCATTGGTGGTCAAAAAGGAGCCGTACCACGTACAGATGCAATTAATAACCTAATGCGGAATACAGTCAATGGTGTTAGTAATGCTGCGAATGTGAACATGGCCAAACAGATCAATACAAATGACCGTGCTCCAATAGATGACCTATTTGAAGCAAAAATAGCGGACATGCGGAAAAGCAATTGTTACAACAAAGACAGAGACGCATATTTCGGCCAAATATGTTTTGAGAACCAAACTGGTGATGACCTGATCTTTGCCGCTGATGCATGGGGATGGCCGCAAGCATTGTCTATCCGGCAGGATGGTGTCTCCCTCACAAATGGCAGCCGGAATTGTTCTCCCCTGATTACGGTTACCTACCCTGATCAGGCAGCAGAAGCCGTAGAAATAAAATTTACATTTCAAACACAAAATGTCACTCCAATGCGTAGCGGCACAATGCGGCTCATGGTGGAAAGATGCAAAGTGAAGTCAATAGTGCTTAATAAAAGTAATCTGGTATTAAAATAATATATAGTAAAAGGTTCGCAGATACTTGCTCTGCGAATCTTTTACCTATCCTGCGGTCTCATTGCCCCCAATCCCATACTCTATAAAATCCCCGATTCATGGATGGGGCATTTTATAAAGTCTCTTAGCTTGCCAGAAACTTCTCATTGCGCACACGCGGCACACGTGCGCAACAAAAGAACACTACTAACCTCATCCTTTATAACACGGGTCAAACTCTACAATCCATTCAATACCATATTTATCCCGGAACATTCCGGCATAGGTACCCCATGGGCTGTCGTCAATGGGCCCTTCCACTTCCCCGCCTGCTGATAATCCGTTAAATATCTTATCTGCTTCTTCACGGCTTTCGGCATTCACATGTATTTTAGACCGGTTTTCATTTTCGCTTACCTGTCCAAAAAATCCGGGAACATCGTTGGCTATTAACACATTGTTTTTGCCAAGGGGCAAACCGATGTACATTATTTTATTTGCCTCGTCTTCGGCTACCAGATACTCGGGGCCTGATAAGTCTTTAAACCGGATGATTTTTGTAAACTCGCCGCCAAAAACTGATTTGTAAAAAGTGAGTGCTTCTTCGGCATTGCCGTTGAAGTTGATCCAGGGATTAATTGCTCTCATGATTTTTATTTTTTGTTTATTTTGTTTCTATTAATTCTGCGATGAAGCGGCAAACAGATCGCCCAATTCAACATCAGTGTAAATCCGATCCTGAAGCACACATATCAGAAATCCACCTCCCCCAATTCTATTTCTCCAACTTTATAGCCCAGTTCTTTTGTTGCAATTTCTTTAATGGCTTTAACCCATATGTCCCATTCTTCGGTATCCATTAAACCAACAAATTGAAGGCCGCCAGGTTCAACGGATGCGGAAATATGTTTTTCATCCTCGTTGAAACTAAACCAGTATGGTATTCCTTTTTCGCCGTGATCACCACCAAGCCCATATCCCAGCCAACCATTAAGCTGCGCATAAATTACGGGGACTTTATCCCAAACTTCATCAGGGGCATCATACCTGATGTTTAAGTTCATTTCCTGTTCCTTCATCGAATCTCAATTGATAAGTAATTTATATAATCCTTTTGTATTCTTGACTCAATTGTATTCGATCCCCTGCCAATCCAATCCGGTGTTCAAACAATCGCTCCTTCTCAAATCAAATGGGCAGGAACAATACAAGGAGTTTCACCCAATTTGTGACTTTATAAATATTACATTATTTTACTGACTACACCTGAAGAAGGTGGGATTAATGCCAACTTGTAAAGCATTGTAACGAACTATGAAAAGAATAATATTGACTCAACTGGCTTTAGTATTTACCTTACTGTTAATGACCCTGGCGGTAAACGCGCAAACCGAAACCTGTAATTGCCTGGATAATTTAAACCAAACGATCCAGGAAACCGAAGCCAACTATGCGGGCTATCCTGCAAAAGTGAATGCCGGGTATAAACAACTGGTATCACGGCTACAGGCAAAAGCTTCCGCAGTAACTGAGGCTAAGAAGTGTTACTATCTTATTCGCGAGTATGTAAGGTTCTTCAAGGACAAACACTTTATTATTTCTTATACCAACACGAAGGATTTCGACAGCGTTGTTACCAGTTATTCCCAAAAACCAGTTTTACCTATTGAAGGGATCTGGATAAGTCCCGATAGTACCACCAGGATCGCCATTCAAAGATCCACTAACGGCACTTTCGAAGCGATCAAATGCGAATCATCTACCGACAGCTTTCCCAAAGGATTTGTTTATTTCACCCTTACGCCCAAAGGAGATCAGTTCATAGTGAAAAAATATGATGGATTTGTCAGCACTGATTTCCCCGCCAAACAAACCGGTAACCTATTACGGATCTGGAACCACACAGTGTGGGGCAAGGTTTCTCCGCAACAAATGACAGCAGCTGAAAACGAGGAGCTTTCTACCTGGAAGAATAACAACAATGGTCTCGCGTTTAAAAAAATAAATGCCGAAGTAAGCTATTTAAAGATCCCAAGTTTTTATAACAACGACAGCAAGATCCAACAATTGAAAGCTGCGAGTGATTCCACCATCAGGAATACCAAATACCTTATCGTAGACCTGAGAGGCAATGGCGGCGGTAATACCGGTTGGGTCTATTTTCTGCCCTATCTTATGACCAATCCGATCGTTCAGCAATCCGCATTGATGCGTGTAACACCCGGCAATATCAAACGCAAGTTACCCGAACTGGAATACTTTGTAAAAAATCCCATCGACGCTGAATATAAAAAGTATTTTCCCGACGAGGTGCTGAGTGCTTATAAAAAGGCTTATGCTGAGCTGCCCATAACAAAAGAGCATTTCTATCCGATCCCCGCTGTTACCTTCCCGCTCGACTCTGTAACCAAACAACCCGAAAAAGTGGCCGTGATAGTTGACGGCT
>JBCNOR010000291.1:0-6567 GCA_039593785.1 Niabella sp.
GCCTGGAGATTGGACCAACTCATAAGTATCGCCGGAATAATGCCGCCCTGGATACAGGGTGGGTAGCCCTGCAAAACAAAGGGCAAATGGACAGTCCTTTGAGATAATACAGTTGTATGATCATTCAATAATCCAATAATATGAGCCAACAAATCTATAACAGGCAAATAGAAGTGGAGGGCGTATCCATTTTTTACCGCGAGGCCGGGAATCCTCAATCCCCCTCCCTGCTCCTGCTTCATGGGTTTCCTACCTCGTCCATTATGTTCAAAAACCTGATGATTGCTTTGTCTGGAAAATATCATTTGATTGCGCCCGATTATCCGGGATTTGGCTTCAGCGATTTTCCCCCGGCCAGTCAATTTGAATACTCGTTTAAAAACATCGCGTCGGTGATCGGGAAATTCACCGATGCCATTGCATTAAGGTCTTTTTCGATTTACCTACATGATTATGGGTGCCTTATCGGGTTACGGATCTGTCTCAATTATCCCGAAAAAATAGAAAGGCTGATCATCCAGAACGGCCATGCCTACATGGAGGGGCTTGGACCGCAATGGCATGAAATGATCGAATACTGGAACAACCCAACCGAAGAAAAAAAGAAGCAGCTGTACGGCTTCCTAAGTAAGGAAGGAACTGAATGGCAATACCGGGCAGGGCTGCCTGAGGAACTACAAACCAAAGTCAGTCCCGAATCGTGGATCCTGGACTGGGAGCGTATGAAAAGGCCGGGTAACCTTGACATGCAGTACGAGCTGAATTGCACGTACAAAAGCAATTTCGATATGTTTCCTGCTTTCCAGGAGTATTTCCGGAAGCAACAGCCCCCGGCAATCATTATATGGGGGCGATATGATGTGTTTTACGATTTACAGGAAGCCTATTGCTATCAAAAGGATTTGCCGGGCGCAGGCATTCATATACTTAACGGCGGGCATATGGCTCTTGAGACCAACTTTGAAGAAGTATGCGGGCTGGTCGATAGTTTCATGTCTTCCTGAACAGATCCTGCTACATCCTGTTTATCAAAACGTATGATGCGTAAGCAGGGTCGTTAATTTACAAAAAACAGTGTAAAGCTTTGAAAAAAATAAAGCCGCACAGGGGATTGCGGCTTTATTAATGATGTTACAGGGCTACTGCAAAATGTACCATTACCCTATCCCCGGCCCTTACAATATCATTGGCCAGGCTTTGCGACAGTGGTGTTTGATAGTTAGCGCCAACAGCAAATTTCCCAAAAGCCGTTTCGAGGCCAACCGTCCCCATCAATAAATTACCACCGGATGTAATGACCCTGATATTTTCGTCACGGTCGGTTTGCGAGGTTTCATATTGCACACCCGCATTGGGTGCAATCATCACCTTACTCTTAGTACGAAATTTATAATAAGCCTGAGCATTTAAGCTCGTTTTGTTACCATACTGGTAGTCGAACCGGTTGGCTGTATTTATTTTGTAATTTCCATTTAAGTTGATCCCGGCGTCCTGCAACCTTAGATCATACATAGCATTGACATTAAAATCGTAACTACCGGTACCTAGTTGAAAAAGGTTTGCGCTTTGAGCGTTAACTGCCCGATCAGCCGGGTTATACTTACCTGTTGCCAGCTTTATACCGCCACCTACCCAAAGGCTTTGCACCAGCAGGTTGGTGCTCTTCTCCCCGGATACAGTATTGCGTTTGTTCAACAGCTGATAAAAGCCGAATAAGCTAATGTCACCAATACCGTTTTTGGTAGCAGTACCCTCCTGGTTGGTCTTCTCATTAAAGCTATAAGGAAGCACTGCCATCACCCGTACATGATCGTTCAGGTTCCAGCCACCCCAGGCTTCTGCTATATTGTACCGTTCTTTAGTAGTAAGCGGTGTATTGGCACCTCCTACTCCAACATGCGACATAACCTGATTATACCTGTACCTAACCCCGGCGATATGTTTATAAAAATCCGGTAAAATACCGATATAGTTATTACCGGCCCCACATCCGCAAATGTCGCAGGCCAGCGAAACTGCCGGTAAGCCCAATGCCATAAATATGCTTATTATTCTTTTCATAAAAGACTGTTGATTAAAACTGAAAATTAGTGGTGATCATGATGTTCCTGACCAGACCCGGATGCATCAGTCACAAGTGCTGCGAACTCCTGTTTACAACCAGGGCTGCAAAAGCCATATATTTTTCCGTGATACAACATGGTATCAGTAATACCGGCGCTTAGCGGCATACCACAGGTGGTATCTGTATCCGAAGCAAATGAAATGTTACTGAATCGAGTTGTGTCAATGATTTCCTGGCTGCCGATACGGATGCTACCTGTACTGGTTTTATCACTGCCCGCATCCAGGCCCGCCTTAGTAGAACTACCGGTGCAGGAAACCAATAATACAGCCAGCATGAATGATATCACACCCTTTACCATACTTGTAAATTATTGCTCAGACAAGAGCCGGTTATTAATAAAGTTTTTATCGTTGAGTGTGTTTAAAAATGCCAGCACCTGTTGCTTCTCCGTAGCAGATAAAGCAAGGTTATTCTGCAACACAGGGTCCAGATTAGGTGTATGTTGAATATTATTACTATACTGATCTAATACTGCATCCAACCTGATAAACCGCCCGTCGTGCATATAGGGTGCCGTATAGGCCAGGTTGCGCAGGCTGGGCACTTTAAATTTGTATTGATCGGCTTCATTCAGCGTAATATCATAACGCCCCTTGTCATTATTAGCACCGATGCCAATACCATTATTACGAAAGCTGTTGTCGGTGAATAAAGGTTCCTTGTGACAATTCCCGCATTTTTGTTGCACCAGCTTATATCCAGCGGCCTCCTCAGCTGTAAATGCAGCTCCGTTGATCTGTTGCATCACACTATCATATTTACTCTCGGCACTTACACACATGATCATAAACTGTGACAAGGCTTTCATGAAATTGGCCGTAGTAACCTGTTCGGTTCCAAATGCTTTTTTAAATAAGGCCGGATAATCCGCATGAGCTTGTAGCTTGCTGATCACATTGGCAACCGACTCATCCATTTCTTCGTGTGTCGTTATAGGCACAATGGGCTGCAGATCAAGATCAAAAACGCCCCCATCCCACATCAACAGCGGCATCCATGCCAGGTTCATAATGGGAGGACTATTACGCTTTCCCAGGCGGTCATCAATACCATGACTTACATCATGACCATGCTGTGTGAATGCCGAAGACTGTATATGGCAGCTGCCACAATTGATGGTATTATTTCGGGACAGGCGCGGTTCGTAAAAAAGCTTTCTTCCCAACTCAAACGCTTCCTTCGTGACCGGGTTACCGGATAGATTGTAAGAGGGTTCGGGAAAATGAGCCGGTTTTTTAAACCCCGCAAACAGGGACTGTTTCACTGGTTCGTCTTTACTACATGCAATAATTGCTATCATTATAGACAGCATGATGACGATCTGTTTATTACCCATTGGTTTAATTTTCGGTGTGATCGTGGGTAAACATTGCTGTAAAGTTGTTAGCCACTTTTACGCTGAACTCGCTGAACATTACCTGCGGGTTAGCAGCAATGCTGACAGGGCTTAAGCCGCTTAAAACCTTATCAATATCTACAAATAAATGAATATTTGCATTCCTGTTTTTGCGCACCTGCGCCATGCCGCGTGCCGAAAGATCAATAGTAATAACTTTTATATTATTAATAGTGGGCGCCGAATAGCCGCCGAATCCGCCTATATGGAAGCGGTATTTATGCGCTCCGGTAGGATCTAATGGCGCCTGCGGGCTTATACCTTCCATTTTGAAAAATATATAGCCCATATTCCAGCTCCAATACATGCCGCTCTCCATACCTCCTGCCGGGTCCAATACACCGGTTCTTTTACTAATATCCATGGTACTACGCAGGCTGTCTACACCCAGGGTGAAAGTAATTTTTGTATAGTCCCCTTCCGGAACGTTCACACGTGCAAACCGGGAATCGGGGTTGGCCTCGTTAATTAAAAAATAGCTACTATCCTGCGGAACCGTATAGCTGGTACCGTCTGCCTTGGCTACTATAATATTGCTGATAAAATATTGCAGCAATTGTATATTATAGGTTTCGCCCGTACTGTTTTTATAATTCGAGGTATTCAGTATTAAGTTCTGGCCGCCTACGATGTTGTCAAACTCAACCGATAAAGACGCCAGGTTGCCCTGGTTAAATTCAGGTTCTGATATATTTTTTTTACAGGACAGCAAAGTGGCCATAAAAAGTACCAGCCCTGCCAATTGTATTTTGTGGATCATGTTAGTTGATTGTAGAGATTAAAAATGATGGCTATGCCCGACTATTGGTATAACCTTACAGGCATATTGGAGTTTTCAGCATTACCGGCAGACATGGTAAAAAACCATGACAGGTAATCGCTGACACAAAAAATAAAATACCGGCAACGGGGGAAGCTTTCATCCCTTAAGCCGATAGCGCATCACATCAACTACAGGGAGGGTGGAATATAGAACGCGGCATTTTTATTACTGCACCCGATTCCGGTATATAGAAATATGGGAGGGCCTTAATTACGAAATGATTAATGGAAGGAAAAAAATGTTTTGAAGACAGGCTATAATCGATCTTGGGAGCAGCCTTTTCTGCATCCTGTTGCTTTTTGGTCTCTTCCTCCTGGATTTTCCTGGCCAACTGGCACTTTCCATTACACCGAAGCATCGGGCGCGCTTTATTAATACAGTTCCTGGCGTATTTCTCCAGGTTGATTTTATAGTCAACCCATAACCATACATTTCCAAAAGACTGGGCGGCAAATACAATTAACAATATGGCTACTAAAAAAGACTTCACTGATTTTTGCAAAATTAACGGGTGATCGTACCGGACCTGTTCACATAATCATGACAACTATTTATACAATCACTCCATTTAGAGTTCGGGCATCACCTGTTCTTCCTGAATGCTTCGGGCGTTACACCGGTGTTCTTTTTAAAAAACGTAACAAAATAAGACAGGCTCTCAAATCCCAGCTGACCGGCTATTTCGCCTACTGATAAATTAGTATAATGTAATGATCGCTGCGCTTCCAGGATAATCCGTTTTCGTATCAGCTCACCTGCTGTAATGCTGCGATACTCCTGGCAGAGCTTGTTTAAATAATTGGTCGTTATATATAGTTGCGCGGCATAGACGGCCGGTGTTTTCCATTCGCAGTAATGCTCCTCTACCATTTTCTCAAACTGTATCACTTTACCCAGCCTTACACTCACCTGGTCTCCAACCACAGGAAGGTTGCTGCAACGATCCAGTTCATTCAGGATAATGTTCAGGTAAGATCTGAGCACCTGCTCGCTACACCGTGTCTGATACTCGTCCAACATTAAAACAATTAACGATTGCCACTTCTCCGGGTAACCGGTTGAGAGGCTTACCCCCGATGGAACCTCCGGGTTCAAAAAGGCAAATTGCTGCAATACATTGCTATTATATCTTAAAGAAAAGAAGCTTTCTGAAAAGCAGATCATATAGCCGCCGGATCTGCTGTTGATATCTACCTGAACGATACTGCCTGGCTTAATACAGATAACTTTGGAGGGGGTAAGGTATATTATTTTATGATCGATGATAATATGGCCACCCGGTTCCTGCACGTGGATGAGCGCGTAAAACATCTGTTTGTGCGGCGATACCAGGTGCGGGTAATCATCCGCAATGCCGCTCAACTCTCCCATCCAGAAACAGCTTTTACCTGCAGAAAACACATCAACAGTATACACAGGTATCCTATCTGATTTTGTACCCATGTAAATAATTTTGATTAACACTGTTGTTATAAAATGCTAACCAATCGATATCGGGGGCTTCAGAATGGAAGACAGGACGCCCTGTAACAAGGCTGAATTTTGCAGAACAGGAAATACCAGGTGTGTGCTTGTTATGGTGACGGGTTTTTCTATATCCACCTTCCGGTTTTCATAAAAGAGGGCTATTTCCTTCCATTTCAATTCGGGTTCATCCTGCTGCCGTTGTTCATTTTCGCTCAGCTGTTTTTCGAGATAGCAGGCTCCTTTACAAACAGGAATAGCATCGAACCGGTTGACACATAAGTTTTTTGAAATATAATCCCTGTTTAAATGGAAGGCAGCCAATATCATCAGGCCGCTTAAGGCCTGGAACAGGAAGGCTCCCAATAATGATATGAGGACGATTTTCTTCAAACGGGACGAAGGTACATTAAAATTGCTCCCGGAGCAACCGTTTAATATCTGCAATTAAACGATCGGTTTCTTTAGAATCCAGGCTATTGTACACGCCGCGTATATTGCGGTTTTTATCGATCAGTAAAAAACCACCGCTATGTACAAATCCCCCCGGAGCTGTGCTATCGGCATTTGCAGCAGCGTAATAGGATTTTTCAGCCAGGTTCATAATGCTATCCTGGTTGCCGGTAACAAAATGCCATTGGGGAGCTGATACTCCCAGCGCCTCCGCGTAGGCTTTTAGCCGGGGGATGGTATCCCGCTCCGGATCTATCGTATGGGAGATAATCGAAACCCGGTCATCTGCCTGGTAAGCGTTGT